>NZ_FR886683.1:326-4168 GCF_000436615.1 Blautia sp. CAG:237 | reverse complement strand
TAATTGAATTGCCGAGGATTCCCGCTTATTGTCCTAAATGCCGAATATCCGGGAATGATGGTTTCCTCTGTCATCTGCCAGAATGAGGAAGTTCTCGCTGCCCTGAAAGACGGTTCCTGTGATATTGGAATCCTTCCATTTCCACTGAAAAACAGCTTTAAAGAAATCAACGGATTCAATTTTCTTCTCCGCACAGAACTTGGCTTCTGGGATACCCTCTGCCGCGAAAAAATGCCCGCCTCCAAATTCCTCGTACAGACAGATTCTGAGGCACATGTGACATTTTATATTACAAAATGTTCCCCAAAATAAGGTGCAAAAAGCTGCTGACTTGCATGCCAGCAGCTTTTATGCTTTACTCTATCGTTTTCTTTTTTAATCAGAGTTTTCCGCCATACACAGGGAATCCACTGCTTGCTCCATAACTCTCAATCTTTTTGAAGTTCTTGAGAATCTCCATATCCTCCGGGCTGATTTCGAAATCAACTTCTGCATTTGCCTTCATATGATCTGGATTTGCTGTCTTTGGCAGGGAAATCGTTCCAAGCTGCAGTGTATAACGGATGCAGAGCTGTGGAACAGATACTCCATATTTCTCGGCCATTTCTTTGATTTCCGGCTGATTCAGGATCTCGCCATGTCCATTCGGGGAATATGCTTCTACTACAATTCCGTTCTTCTGGCAATATCCGACCAGTTCAAGCGGGGTATTGCTGATATGAAGCAGGATCTGGTTGACCATCGGTTTGATCTCTGCGGTTTCCACCAGGCTCTCAATATCTCCGATCTGGAAATTGGAAACACCGAGCGCTTTTAATTTTCCAGCTTTATATGCGTCTTCCAGCGCTTTCCATGCTGCACGGTTTCCTTCTACATAACGGTTCTCTGACTGGTTCACTTCTACCCATGGCTGCGGGCTGTGAATGATCATCATGTCCAGATAATCAAGGCCCATTTTTTCCAGAGTTTCATTGATACTTCTGGCTGCATCCTCATATGTCTTGTGTTCTGCAGCAACCTTGGATACAACAAAAAGTTCCTCTCTCGGAATTCCACAGGTTCTGACACCCTCTCCAACTCCACGCTCATTTCCATAAGCCTGAGCAGTATCTATATGGCGATAACCAATTTCTACCGCCGCCATTTTCTCTAGTGTACTGTCCGGAAGCTCCACATTTCCTACACCACGCTCTGTGCTGTAAGTACAGTTTTCAAAATTCACACTGAAACCGTTTGTGCAGGAGCAGTCTCCCAGGATTCCTCCCATACTTGGTTTCCAGTATTCCGCTTTTGCTTTCTGGAATTCTTCTTCTGTCACACCATCACCTTTCTGTGGCTCTTCATAACTCAGCGAGCCAGTATTGGTACAATTGCTGATCATAACGAGAGCGTCTTTTTTGTTGATCTCACTTTTAGAGAGCTTATCAGCATCAACCGATAACAGTACGGATTCTCCTATTCTGCCAACAATTCCTCCTCCCATAACAGACAGAGTGAACAAAGAAGCATCTTCTTTTTCTCCCTCATCATTTTCCGTTTTCAGATCTGCTTCTCCCATGACCCACTGTTTCGTGAATGAAATATTTCCACTGTTTTCGCATCCGTCGATTTCTGTTTTGGTAAGCATAAAACCATCAACTGCAAGAATGCCGCCCATATAACCATTCGTAGTCGGAGAAGAAAGATTTCCGCTATTCTTACAGTTCCTGATTGTAAAAGATGTATTTGCATTTTCCTCAGTCTTATAATAAGCCGTAAAACATGCAATTCCACCTGCCTCTACTTCACTGCTGATGTCTCCTGTATTTTCACAGTTTTCAAGTTCCAGATTCCAGTCATTTCCCATATTTGTTGTATAACAGAGAATACCTGCTGCATTTTGTCCGAATGAAACAATCTTTCCATGATTGACGCAGTCAGACAGAACCACATTTCCTTTCTGCATTGCCAGATGATGAACGATCCCGGCACCTTCTCCTTCTGTAAAGTCTACTTCATTCATACATCCCGAGACAGTAAGTGTACTGTCTGTTTTTATACATGCATCTGCTGCAATGCCAGCATAATAATGATTTGTCGAAAAAACTTTTCCTACATTTTTGCAATTTTCAATCGTAACGGTATATCTCGGATCTGACAGATACACAGAACCTGTGATTCCTCCTGTATTGGCATTATCAGATATAACAGTTCCATTATTTATACAGTCACTGAGAATCCCATCCTCTCCCATGACCACCACGGAAAAATCTCCCGTAATTCCGCCTGCTGATAATGAGGTTCCTTCTGAGTCCTCTTCATTCACCTTAGCTTCAACCGTTCCCTCGTTTACACAGCCTGTGATCCTGGCAGAATTCGAACCTGCAATTCCTCCCAATGCATGGGCGGAAGCACTTTCTTTTTCTGCTTCTATGTTTCCTTTATTCAAGCAATTCACAATCCCTGCAAAATCTTCTGCTTTTTCATCCCTGTCACTTTCCACAGCAGATACTGCTGATGAAAAATCTCCTGTAATTCCACCCAGGTAAGCCAGCCCGCTTTGCCCGTTCTTCAAATCTTTTACTGCTTTTACAGTTCCATCAAACTCACATCCACTGATCGTGCCAGACGCACTTCCGGTAATTCCTCCGTAATATCCATCATATCCAATCACAGTCCCATTTACTGTGCAGTTCAGAATCTGTGTTTTAGCTGCATTTCCGGCAATTCCTCCCGCTTTGGAAGCATCCCCTGATACTTCAATATATACATCCGTCAGATTCAGATTTTTTATCGTAGCACAATATACATCTGCGAATAAACCGCTATAATCTGATGAAGCATCTGCGTTGTCTTCCTGAAGATCTCTATTCTGATACAGGCCACTGATCGTATGTCCGTTTCCGTCAAATACACCAGTAAACGTCGCTTCTGCTCCGATCGATCTCCAGTCATACTCCGGTCGCTCTGTGCCCCAGTTTTCATAATCAGAAGCATCATTAAGACTGATATCTGCTGTCAGGATATAATTTTGAGTACGATATTCCGTACTTCTATTCTCCGGATCCGAAAGGAGTTCTGATAGATACTGCAGTTCCTCCGCAGAACTGATCTCATAAGGTGAGTTCTCAGTTCCATCTCCACCCGCAAATACCCTGGCAGCCTCTCTGTACATCGTTTCCCCGACATCTCTGTGCTGATGTTCGTACGGCTGTACGATACTTTCTTCTTCCTGGACTTCATCATCCGCTTTAACAAAATTTCCCGTCATAATGCCCAGCATACTGACACCAAGTGCCATAAATAAAAACTTCTTTTTCATCCTCGCTCTCCCCTGCATGAATTTTTTATTCCTGTAATTTTATCATAACATATAGTAACGAAAATCTGTTGTTTTACTGAGTTTTTTTATAGCAAAAACACAGGGAGACTGCAATCTCCCAATTCTCAGTCTCCCTGTCGATCATTTTGTTTATTCAGATATCTGCAGACAGCTTCTTTCATTTTCTGGATATCCAGCGGTTTCACCAGGTGTGCATTCATACCTGCTTCCATACACTTCTTCTCATCCTCATCAAAGGCATTTGCAGTCATGGCAATGATCGGGATGGTTCCGGCATCTTCACGGTCAAGTGCGCGGATCGCTTTTGTTGCGGAGAGTCCATCCATCTCTGGCATCATGATATCCATAAGAATCGCATCAAAAGTGCCCGGTTTATTTCTGGAAAAAATGTCTACTGCCTGCTGTCCGTCATTTACAATGGTTGTGATGGCTCCTTCATCTTCCAATAATGTCCTTGCGATCTCAGCATTCAGTTCATTATCCTCTGCCAGCAGGAGATGCAGACCGGCAATATTTACTT
>NZ_FR886683.1:0-240 GCF_000436615.1 Blautia sp. CAG:237 | reverse complement strand
AAACGGCAGTGTAATAACAAATGTAGATCCTTCGCCCTCTTTGCTTGTCACCACAATTGTTCCGTTCATCCTGTCGATGATTTTTTTCACAATAGACATTCCAAGTCCGGTGCCGCTGTAAACCGTTCTCGCATCAGAATGTTCCTGCACAAAAGGCTCAAAAATATGTTTCAGAAACTCCTCACTCATTCCAATGCCTGTATCTGAAATTGTCCAGCGATACGTGACTATACCATTTTT
>NZ_FR886682.1:0-22376 GCF_000436615.1 Blautia sp. CAG:237 | reverse complement strand
TATTGTTTGAGAATGATGTAAATATGTATGGTACTCAAGCACACTGCTGGACAGCGAATAACATCAGAGGTTTGAGAATGATGTAAATATGTATGGTACTCAAGCAAAATCAATAATCCCTGCACCCACGGATGCGTTTGAGAATGATGTAAATATGTATGGTACTCAAACGGGCGGAAATCCCCGGCCAAGCAATTGTCCGGTTTGAGAATGATGTAAATTTAATAATCCTGCGTTACACCGAGGAGGTTTTGTCTCATTTTGGGACAGAACCTCTTTTTTGTTACATGACAGCAAAAAGACGGGAATGATATAATTCTAACAAAAACTTTGTTAGGATAACAAAATTATTTGAATAATTTGTACAAATGGATTGAGGTTTTCACATTAATGTGGTAAAATCTGACTATGCGTAAAAGAAAAATTAACAAATAATTAGTAAAAAGGGAGAATGATATTGAAGCAGTGGTCAGAAATCCTGCGTAATGTCACAATGCTGTCCCAGCTGGGACTGTCATTTATCACACCGCTTCTGCTGTGCCTGGCACTCTGCTGGTTTATTACTTCCAGGACCGGTGTCGGAGGCTGGGTCTATATTCCTGGATTTTTCTTTGGGATGGGCGGATCGGCGACTGTGGCATATAAGTTTTATCTTTCTGTAAACAAGCAGGAGAAGAAAAAACACAAAAAAAATAAAATATATTTCAACAGACATTCATAAACAGCGATATGACGGACAGAATAAATGAAAGGAATAAAGAAATTATGAGCAGTATATTCGATAAGGTGCAGCCGGCAGTAAAAAAAGAAACAAGGAGAGTAGCCATGATCACGGCAGTCGGTCTGGTTCTGATGTGGATCCTTTTTGCAGGACTTCACTTTGCAATGCCGGACAAAGTGCCGTTGGATTATACCGTATTTCTGGGAGGCATCGGAGGAGGACTGATCGCAGTCCTGAATTTCTTTCTGATGGGACTGGCTGTTCAGAAGGCAGCTTCAGCGACAGATGAGGGAACTGCGAGAATGAAACTCAAAGCAAGTTATTCACAGCGTTTTCTGATGATGATGCTGTGGGTGATCGCAGCGATCGTTGCACCGTGCTTCCATTTTGTAGCGGGAATTGCGCCACTCTTATTTCCGGGAACGGGAATCAAGATTGTGGGGATATTTCATAACAAAAACTAGGAGGGGAAAATCTGAACAAGACAGGAGGTGAGTGAATGTATGGAACTGGATATTAATGGGGCGAAGATACTTTTTACTTTACCCATTGACCTGCCGGTTCTGGGACCTTTAAGAATCAGTGAGACCATGGTAGTAAGCTGGATCGTTATGCTGCTGATTACAGGAGTGTGTATCTGGCTGACGCATGATCTTAAGGAGGAAAATATTTCCAAACGGCAGGCTGTGGCAGAACTTCTGGTGGAGATGGCGAATAAATTCGTTGTCGGAAACATGGGTGAGAAGTTCAGGTACATGATTCCATTTGTTGCGGCACTTTTTGCGACAAGTGTGGTATCGAACCTGATAAGCCTTATCGGACTTCGAAGTCCGACATCGGATCTGTCTACAGAGGCAGCGTGGGCGGTTGTGGTATTTATCATGATCACCGCGCAGAAGATTAAGACCAGTGGATTCGGCGGTTACTTAAAGGGATTTACACAGCCGATCCCGGTTATGACACCATTTAATGTTCTTTCTGAACTGGCAACACCGGTAAGTATGGCATGCCGTCATTTCGGAAACATTTTATCAGGTGTTGTTATCAATGGTCTGATCTATGGGGCGCTGGCAGTGGCAAGTTCCGCACTCCTGGGACTGATCCCGGGACTTGTGGGGAATGTATTGTCGCAGATACCTATTCTTGATGTAGGTGTACCGGCTATTTTATCTGTATATTTCGACTGGTTCTCAGGAATTATGCAGGCATTTATTTTCTGTATGCTGACGGTTATGTATATCGCAAATGCAGCAGAGGAATAAAAACTGTTGTTAGGAGATGAACAGCAGCAGATAAGGGATCCCGGGTATATGGGAATATCCGGAGACAATTTTATTACAGGAGGTTTTTACTATGGATTTTCAGTTATTAGCAAAAGGTATCGCATTAGCAGGTTGTGCAATTGGAGCAGGATGTGCGCTGATCGCAGGTATCGGCCCTGGTATTGGTGAAGGTAATGCAGTTGCAAGTGCACTGGAAGCAATCGGACGTCAGCCGGAATGCAAGGGTGATGTTACATCTACCATGCTTCTTGGTTGTGCTATCGCAGAGACAACCGGTATTTATGGTTTTGTAACCGGTCTGCTCCTTATCTTCGTAGCACCTGGTATGTTTATGAACTTCCTGGGCTGATCAGGAAAACAGTAACGGATGCGTCAGATAAGAACGCATCACAGCAGGACAGGAGATGACTGCCAGCATAAGCGGGCAGTGACAACAGGAGGTTACAAACATGCAGGTACAGGAATTAGTAGGAATTGTGCCGTGGAATTTTATAGCGACGATTTGCAACCTTTTTATTCAGGTGTATCTCATTAAGCGTTTTCTTTTCAAGCCGATCAACGAGATGCTGGACAAGCGCAAAGCCAAAGCTGACGCAGAGATCCAGGATGCAGTGAAGGCGAAAGAAGAAGCTCAGGCTATGAAAGCCGAATACGAAAAGAATATGCAGGAAGCCAGGGACAAGGCAAATGACATTGTCAAGACCGCTCAGAAAACAGCGGCTGTCCAGAGTGAAGAGATGCTCAAGGAAGCTTCCAGTCAGGTAACTGCCATGAAAGAAAAGGCAGAGAAAGACATTGCACAGGAGAGACGTAAAGCTGTCAACGAGATCAAGGGTGAGATCGGAGGCATGGCTGTTGAGATCGCCGGTAAGGTAATCGAGCGCGAAATTAACGAAGAGGATCACACGAAACTGATTAATGATTTTATTGAGAATGTAGGTGAGGCATCATGACACAGGCTGCCAAAGTCTATGGCGGCAGTCTGTACGATCTTGCTGCCGAAGAAAAGCTCGATGGACAGATCATGGAGCAGATGAATGAAATCAGACAGATTTTTCGGGAGAATCCAGGATATCTGAAATTACTGGGAGAACCGGCGATCCCGCAGGAAGAGAGAATGAAACTTCTCGATGAAGCCTTTGGCGGACAGGTAGAGCCGTATCTTCTTAATTTTCTTAAACTTTTATGTGAGAAGAAGATCCTGAGAGAGTTTTCGGGATGCTGTGAGGAATTTACCCGCAGGTATAATGTCGACCATGGCATTGTGGAAGCGGTAGTTACCAGTGCAGTTAAACTCAAAGAAGAACAGATGGAAGCCTTGCGCGCCAAACTGGAGAAGACAAGCGGCAAGAAGATCCATCTCACACAGAAGACAGACCCGACCGTTCTAGCCGGACTCCGCGTGGAGATGGAAGGCATACAGCTTGACGGAACGGTACAGGGACGTATTTCGGATATTTCAAAGCGACTGGAAACTACCCAGTTGTAATATCCCGCGAGGTGTTTTGGCATGAATATGCCAAAAGCCCGAGACATGCATAAGGCAAAATGCCATCACCGAAGGTGATATGGGATGCATTTTGACTTGTAACTGTGAAGGGACTGAACAGTTACAGAAGCTGAATGAAGTAGTGGTTTAGTGAAAAAATAAGCAAAAGCTATAAAATGTTAAAGGATGGAATGGACACATGCAATTAAAACCTGAGGAAATATCCAAAGTCATCCGAAGCCAGATAAAATATTATGAAAATGCGATACAGCAGAATGAGACAGGTACAATCCTTATGGTTGGTGACGGAATCGCACGTGCCAGCGGACTTGTGAACTGTATGGCAGGCGAATTACTGGAATTTGAAGATGGAAGTTTCGGTATGGCACAGAACCTGGAAGAAAACAGTGTTTCTATTGTAATATTTGGCTCCGATGAGAATATCGGTGAAGGCCAGACCGTAAAGCGTACAGGCAAAGTTGTGTCTGTACCGGTCGGTGAGGCTATGATCGGACGAGTAGTGAATGCACTTGGTCAGCCAATTGATGGTGCAGGACCGATCGATACAAAAGAATTTCGCCCGGTAGAGAGCAAGGCACCTGGAATCTGTGAGAGACGGTCTGTATATCAGCCGCTTCAGACAGGTATCAAGGCGATCGACTCTATGATCCCGATCGGACGGGGACAGCGTGAGCTGATCATCGGTGACCGTCAGACAGGAAAGACAACTATCGCAACAGATACGATCATCAACCAGAAAGGCAAGGATGTACTCTGTATCTATGTTGCGATCGGACAGAAACGATCTACAGTAGCATCTCTGGTGGAGAATCTTACCAGAAACGGTGCTATGGATTATACCATCGTAGTGGCTGCGACAGCTTCTGAATCCAGCCCGCTGCAGTACATTGCACCGTATTCAGGCTGTGCAATGGGTGAATACTTTATGAACCAGGGAAAAGATGTACTGATTATTTATGATGATCTGAGTAAACATGCGGTTGCGTACCGTGCACTTTCCCTTCTGATCCGTCGTCCGCCTGGACGTGAGGCATATCCTGGAGATGTTTTTTATCTGCATTCCAGACTGCTTGAGCGTGCAGCGAAGCTTGACGACGAGCATGGCGGCGGTTCTCTGACAGCACTGCCGATCATCGAAACACAGGCAGGTGACGTATCTGCCTATATCCCGACAAACGTAATTTCTATTACAGACGGACAGATATTCCTGGAAACAGAACTTTTCCATTCCGGTATCATGCCGGCGGTAAACCCTGGTATTTCCGTATCACGAGTTGGTGGAGATGCACAGATCAAGGCTATGAAGAAGGTTGCCGGAACTCTGAAACTGATCTATTCTCAGTATCGTGAACTTCAGAGTTTTGCCCAGTTCGGCTCAGATCTGGATGCTGATACCAAGGCACGTCTGGAACAGGGTGCACGTATTGTAGAAGTTCTGAAACAGAGCCAGAATGCTCCGGTGCCGGTAGAAAAGCAGGTAGCAATCCTGTATGCGGTAACCAAGGGCATCCTTGAAAAAGTTAACGTTGAAGACGTAAGCGAATATGAAGCAGGACTGTACACGTATCTCGATGCAGATGCAGCTGGTCTGGAAGTGATGCAGCTTATCAGCTCTACAGGCAAACTTGAGCCAGAAACAGAAGAAAAACTGCGTCATGTACTGGAAGCGTATACAGAGAATTTCCTGAATACAAAACCTGACAAATAATGTGAGTAGGAGGGTATAAATCATATGGCTGGAAATATGAAAGCGGTAAAGCTGCGTATCAAAAGCGTACAAAGTACGATGCAGATTACCAAGGCCATGGAGCTTGTTGCATCCTCCAAACTGCGTAAGGCAAAGGAACGTGCAGAAACCTGCCGTCCTTACTTCACAGAGCTGCATGAGACACTGAAAGACATTGCAAAAGAAAACATTGATTTTTCTTCTGTATATTCCAGAGAGTCCTCCAATCCCCGCACCTGTTATGTGGTGATCGCCGGTGACAGAGGACTGGCTGGCGGATATAATGCAAATCTTTTTAAATGTCTTGAGTCTGCAGCCGAAGGCAGGGACTATATGGTGCTGCCGATTGGAAAAAAAGCAGTTGAGTATTTCAGACAGAGAGGCATTGAATGCCTGACAGATAAGTTTGCAGAGATTGCAGGTATTTCTGTCGCAGACTGTTTTGAGATCGCGAATCTGCTTTGTGAAGAATTCCGCAAAGGAACATTTGGTCATATTGAATTATGTTATACCGTTTTTGCATCTATGCTTTCTCAGCGTCCGGAGGTATTTTCCATACTTCCTATGACAGATATCAGAGAGGAAAGCGGCGGCAGAGTGGATACAAGAAATCTGATCCTCTATGAGCCGAATGCAGAGGTTGTGTTTGATGCCATTGTTCCGGAATATCTGGCGGGGCTGGTTTATGGCGGTGTATGTGAGAGTACAGCCAGTGAACTTGCAGCCAGAAGAATGGCTATGGACGCTGCGACAAGTAATGCAGAAGAGATGATCGATAAGCTGAATCTGTATTACAACAGAGCACGACAGGCCAGCATCACGCAGGAGATCACGGAGATTGTTGCAGGTGCGGAAGGGCTTTAAAGGGGCTTAATTTAGCATAGGAGACTTAAAACATGAGTGAAAAACACATTGGCGAAGTAGTACAGGTCATCGGTCCGGTTCTGGATATCCGCTTTGCGCACGATGAACTCCCGGCTCTTCTCAATGCCATAGAAATAGAATCAAACGGCGCAAAGCTGACAGCCGAGGTAGCGCAGCAGATTGGTGACGATGTCGTGAGATGTATCGCCATGAACTCTACCGACGGTCTTGTCCGGGGCACAAAGGCAGTAGATACCGGCGGCCCGATCACAGTTCCGGTAGGAGATGCCTGCCTGGGACGAGTATTTAATCTTCTTGGAGATCCGGTAGATAACCAGCCGGCTCCGGAAGCACAGGAACGCTGGTCCATCCATCGTCCTGCTCCTTCTTATGAGGAGCAGATGCCGGCTACAGAGATCCTGGAGACTGGTATCAAGGTCGTAGACCTGATCTGCCCGTATGCAAAGGGTGGTAAGATCGGTCTGTTCGGTGGTGCCGGTGTAGGAAAAACAGTCCTTATCATGGAGCTGATCCACAACGTAGCTACCGCTCACGGCGGTCTGTCTGTATTCACAGGCGTTGGGGAACGTACCCGTGAGGGAAATGACCTTTACAATGAAATGAAAGAAAGTGGAGTTATCGACAAGACTGCCCTGGTTTATGGCCAGATGAATGAGCCGCCGGGAGCACGTATGCGTGTCGGACTTTCCGGACTTACCATGGCGGAGTATTTCCGTGATGAGAAAAACCAGGACGTGCTTCTTTTCATTGACAATATCTTCCGTTTCACACAGGCTGGTTCTGAGGTATCCGCGCTTCTTGGACGTATGCCGTCAGCAGTAGGATATCAGCCGACACTGGCAACAGAAATGGGTAACTTACAGGAGCGTATCACATCCACAAGAAAGGGTTCCATCACATCCGTACAGGCTGTTTATGTGCCTGCCGATGACCTTACGGACCCGGCTCCGGCAACGACATTCTCACATCTGGATGCTACGACTGTACTTTCCCGTGAGATCTCCAGTCAGGGTATCTACCCGGCAGTAGATCCGCTGGATTCCACAAGCCGTATCCTTTCACCTGAGATCGTCGGAAAAGAGCATTATGAGATAGCAAGATCTGTACAGCGTGTACTTCAGCGTTACAAAGAACTTCAGGATATCATTGCCATCATGGGTATGGATGAACTTTCCGAAGAAGATAAACGTACAGTAAGCCGTGCACGTAAAGTACAGAGATACCTGTCCCAGAGTTTCTCAGTAGCAGAGCAGTTCACAGGTATGCCTGGTAAATATGTTCCTCTCAAAGAAACTTTAAGAGGATTCAAGATGATCCTCAATGGCGAATGTGATGACATTCCGGAGAGCTATTTCCTGTTTGCCGGTACCATTGATGAAGTATTCGAAAAAGCTAAGAAGCAGTAAAGGAGGTGTCTTATGAGTACCTTCCCTTTACGGATCGGAACACCGGACGGACTGCTTTTTGAGGGCGATGTGGAGCGTGTGGTCTGCAGAAGTATCAGCGGCGATATCGCGATTCTTGCAAGACACTGTAACTTCTGTACCGCTCTTGGAATGGGTGAAGCCAGCGTAGTCATGGCAGATGGAAACAGACGGACTGCAGCCTGCATCGGCGGAATGCTTTCTGTCATGAACGGAACCTGCCGTCTTCTCGCAACCACCTGGGAGTGGAAAGAAGACATCGACGCAGAGCGTGCACAGGCAGCGAAGAAACGCGCCGAAGAAATGATCGCCAAAGGCGGCCTCACCGACCAGGAATACAAGATGGCATCTGCAAAGCTTCAGAGAGCACTGGTGCGTCTGAGTGTAAAAGAGTAATTACAGGGAGCGATGTTGATAGGAGCATCGCTCCTTTTTTGGACTGCAGTGCAAAAGATGTATTTACGGATTCGACATAAAGTGCTATGATGTGTTTCACTATCATACTGCAGGTTCAATCCGGATGCAGGAAAGAAGGAGTGGGATTTTATGAAATCTACTACGGTAGAAGGCAGGGCAAAGACGAAGAATGGAGTCACCAGGCTTGTTTTTTCGGTAATATGTATCCTGCTGGAAGTAATATTTATTATTTTAATGTTTACAAAGCTCAACAGATATGCAGAGGCAGTCAATCTTCTTACGAGAGTTGTGGGCGTGATCGTTATTTTGAACATGTATGCATCACCGGTTACCTCGACGATCAAAGTGCCATGGATCCTTCTGATCCTCATGTTCCCGATCATGGGACTTGGATTGTATCTTCTGGTCGGTCTGAACGGTGGTACCGAAAAGATGAGGAGGCGTTATCAGAAAATCGACGAACAGCTTTTGCCGCTGCTCCCGGAGAACAGAAAGATTCAGGAAAAACTACTGCAGAAAATTCCAAGAGCCGGAAATATTTCTTCCTATATCCACAGAAATGCTGGGTATCCGGTGTATCAGAATACAGATGTGACCTATTTTGATGAGGCGGCAAAGGGACTGGAAGCACAGCTTCAGGATCTGGCCAAAGCGGAGCAGTTTATCTTTATGGAATACCATGCAATTGAGGATGCCGAGGCCTGGCACCGGATTCAGCAGGTGCTGGAAGACCGTGTAAAGGCAGGTGTGGAGGTCAGGGTATTCTATGACGATATGGGCTCGATTGGTTTTATTAATACAGACTTTACCAAAAAGATGGAAGCAGTCGGAATCCGCTGTCGTGTATTTAATCCGTTTATGCCAGGTCTGAATCTGTTTCTGAACAACCGTGATCACCGAAAGATCACCGTGATCGACGGCAAAGTCGGATTTACAGGCGGATATAACCTTGCGAATGAATATTTCAATCTGACACACCCTTACGGACAGTGGAAGGATACGGGCATCCGTCTGGAGGGCGATGCGGTGCGTTCTCTGACAGTGACTTTCCTTGAGATGTGGAATGCAGTTAACGACAAGGATGAGAATGACACGGATTTTGCCCGGTTTTTGCTGGAATATCCGTATAAAGCACAGCAGACTGGATTTGTTCAGCCATATGCGGACAGCCCACTGGATGGCGAAAAGGTGGGAGAAGAAGTTTACATCAGCATGGTGAACAAGGCAGAAAAATACTGCTGGTTTATGACACCATATCTGATCATTACCGATGAGATGGCACATGCAATGACTCTTGCCGCAAAACGAGGCGTAGATGTAAGGATCATCACGCCGGGCATTCCGGACAAAAAACTGATCTACAGTGTCACCCGGTCTTTTTATCACGAACTGGTCAAAGACGGCGTGCGGATCTACGAATGGACACCGGGGTTCTGTCATGCAAAAATGAGTGTTGCAGATGACTGTATGGCAACCTGCGGAACCATCAATCTGGATTACCGAAGCCTGTATCATCATTTCGAAAACGGATGTTTTATGACAGACTGTGATGTGGTTCTGGACATCCGAAATGACCTGCAGGAGAAAATGAAAGAATGCCGTGAAGTCACCGAAAAATACCGTACTGGCCGCAGTGCATATCTTCGCCTGAGCCAGCTGCTTATGAGACTGTTTGCGGGATTATTATAGGAAAAAGGCGTGAGAGATATACTTGTTAGCATTGACTCACCGGGTATGTATAAAGTAAAATAAAAACATATAAAACGTAGAATATGAAGAAATAAATAAAAACAGAACAGACTCTGACGGCAAGGAATTTCATCCGAGCGGGAATAGTTGTTAATGTGAAATCTACAGATTGCTGTGAATGAAATAAACAGTAATATTTACAGGACTTCTCTACCCTGACGGTGGAGGAGTCTTTTTGCATTTATGGAGATTTTTTACAGAAAATACAGGGTCTGTTATGAAACAGGGAGGGGATTTACGAATGCTGAAAGTGGCAATTTATGGAAAGGGCGGTATCGGAAAATCAACCGTGACATCCAATCTGGCAGCGGCTTTTGCATCCATGGGGAAGAAAGTCATCCAGATCGGCTGTGATCCGAAAGCAGATTCTACGATCAATCTGCTTGGTGGTGAACCACTTCGCCCGGTGATGAATTACATGCGTGAAGAGGACGAGGAACCAGAGAAACTTGAGGACATTTCAAAAGAAGGATTTGGAGGAGTTCTCTGTATTGAAACAGGCGGTCCGACACCGGGACTTGGCTGTGCGGGAAGAGGAATCATAGCAACTTTTCAGCTACTGGAAGACCTGAGGTTATTTGAAACCTATCAGCCGGATGTTGTGCTTTATGATGTGCTTGGCGATGTAGTCTGTGGTGGTTTTGCGGCACCGATCCGTGAGGGATATGCGGAAAAAGTTCTGATCGTAACCTCTGGAGAGAAGATGGCACTGTATGCAGCAAACAACATTTCCAGTGCTGTACGGAACTTCGAAGACAGAAGTTATGCGAGAGTTTTTGGCATTGTCCTGAATCATCGAAACGTTGAAAACGAAACCGAAAAAGTGCAGGCGTTTGCACAGAAAAGCAATATTCCGATCGTAGGTGAAATACCAAGAAGCGATGAAATCATCCGATGGGAAGACCAGGGCAAGACCGTGATCGAGGGAGATGCAGGATCTGAGATCAGCAGACGTTTTTTTGACCTGGCAGAAATGCTTTTGAAAGCAGAGGAAGAAGAATGAGCAGAGCCTATTATTGTACAGTAGAAGAATTAAATGAGCGTGGGAGGGACAATATTCCGGACCAGTTCAGATCAAATATGCATCTGATCTACAGCTCTCCGGCGACACTTGCCTTTAACTCTCCGGGAGCAGAAGGATTCGGTGTGAAGAGAGCCGGACTTGCTGTTCCGGATTCGATCATGCTGATTGTGGCACCGGGATGCTGCGGACGAAATACATCCCTGATCAGCTCCATGCGCGAATATGACAATCGATTTTTTTATCTGATGATGGATGAGACAGATATCGTGACAGGACGTCATCTCAAGAAAATACCAAAAGCAGTAGAAGAAATCTGTAACAGCCTGGATAAGAAACCATCTGTTGTGATGATCTGCATTACCTGTGTAGATGCACTTCTTGGCACAGATATGGAGCGTGTCTGCCGTAAAGCGGAGGAGAAGACCGGACTTCCGGTGCGTCCATGTTATATGTATGCATTGACCAGAGAGGGACGGAAACCACCGATGGTACATGTGCGACAGTCTTTATATTCTCTTCTTGAGCCGACAAAAAAGAAAGGAAATGTCGTCAATCTTCTGGGATTTTTCTCGCCGCTTGTGGATGACTGTGAGCTGTATGATCTGCTTCACAGTGCAGGGATCAAGACGATCCACGAGATATCCAGATGCAGAGACTTCGAAGAATATAAGACCATGTCGGAGGCGAATTTCAATCTGGTACTGCATCAGGAATCACGTTTTGCGGCAGAAGATTTTAATGACAGACTGAAGATTCCGTTTATTGAGTTACGACGTTTATATCAGACAGATAAAATACAGAATCAGTATCAGGCGTTTGCGTCTGTGCTGGGAGTTTCTTTCGAACTGGACAAGTATCGAGAAGCAGCAGAACAGGCAATCGAAGACTTTCGAAAAGTTTGTCCGGATGCATCGTTTGCCGTTGGGGAATGCATGAACGGAGATCCGTTTGAACTGGCACTTGCCCTTCTGAAATACGGATTCAAAGTACCGGAAATCTATGGAACGATCACAGTAGAGAACTTCGTATATATGAAACAGCTTGCCCTCTTAAGCCCGGAAACAAAAGTATTTTCCAACATGGAACCAACCATGATCTACTACGATCCGGCGCAGAGCGGTGTAAACATCACCATAGGCAAAGACGCCCTCTACTACCACCAAAACTGCCCGGGCCTGATGTGGAACCAGGACGAGCAGCCGTATGGCTTTGCGGGAGTGAGACGGTTGTTTGAGGCGTTGAAGGAATGCATATGAGTAATAAGAGCATCTACAAAGAGGTGGATGCTCTTATTTTGTCGAACGATTTTTCTTGAAGCTATGAAATCTTATATAATAAACACATTCACATGTGAAACTGATCTGAAACTCAAAAGGCAAATCAGCCTGAAATTCCCTAAAATCAAGAAATTTTTAAGAAGAATGTTGAAGTCTGAAAGCGGAACGTATATAATATAATTATAGAACAAAATGTGGTAAACATTCTTTGAGAAAAAAGTTTTACAGCAAGGAGTGTTTATGGAAAAACAGAAAAATCAAGCCCCCGACAGTGCGATTACATATCATAACAAAGATGTGATTTCCAAATTATTGAAATGTGGAATTTCCATAGACCAGATTCTACAGTGCATCGATGGACTGACCAGAGGAGAACTTGAAGCGATGAAATAAAATTCAAAAAATCAAGGCAACCAGTGCGGAAAATATATGGCAAAACGGACGTGTTAGCGTTGACTGACAACTTGTGTATGAGATATAATAAATTCTAACAGCAGACAGGATGACTTGATCTACCTGAATGCAACTACACAGACACGTTCAAATTTTATAAATACTAAAGAACAGACTCTGATGGCGAGGAAACATATGTATAGGGGTTACTTGTTCACAGGTAGTATCCCGCGAGGCGTTTTGCCATGAATATGGCAAAATCCCGAGAAATACAGGGCAAAATGCCATCACCGAAGGTGATTTGGAATGGATTTTGACCAAGTTACTGTGAACGGAGTGAACAGTAACTTATAGGACCGGGTAGGTCACTGCAGATCCGAGCAGGAATAGTTGTTGGCATGAATTTACAGGACTTCTCTACCCTGATGGGCGAGGAGTCTTTTTGTGTATAAGGGGGAAAATAATGAGAGGACTACGGAAATACCTGACGCCATTTGCACCAGATCAGTCAGGTGCAGTATCGGTACTTTTTGAACTGGGAGGTATTGTGGTGATCTGCGATGCGGGGGGATGTACCGGTAATGTATGCGGATTTGACGAGCCGCGGTGGTTTGAACAGAAAAGTGCGATCTTCAGCGCCGGACTTCGAGATATGGATGCGATCCTTGGACGTGATGACCGTCTGGTGACGAAGCTTGCAGATGCAGCACAGAAGGTAGATGCAACGTTCGCAGCAGTGATCGGAACCCCGGTTCCGGCGGTGATCGCAACGGATTATCTGGCATTGAAACGCATGAGTGAGAAGAAGATAAATCTGCCGATCCTGACCGTTGATACAGATGGAATGGAACTTTATGACAAAGGCGAGGAGAAAGTTTTTGTGGAGCTTTTCAAAACTTTTGCAACGGAAAAATATCCAGTGGAAGAGCGCAGGATCGGTATCCTCGGAATGACTCCGCAGGATGTCAGCGACCTTGCGGCAGCAGACAAAATACGTGCCCTGTATCAGCAGAAATATGGTCAGCAGGCGGTCTGTTACTGTATGGGCGACGGACTGAAAGAAGTAAAAAAAGCTTCCTCAGTGAGTAGAAATATCGTGGTTTCTCCGGCGGCACTTATGGCGGCGAAATATCTGGAAAAGACATTTGGAACGCCATATGAAATCCACTATCCACTGGTAGAGGAACTGCTTCCGGAACTGGATTATACCGGCAAAAAAGTCCTTGTTGTACACCAGCAGGTGATCGCCGATTCCATCCGCAGAGAACTGCTGGAGAGAGGCGCAAAGACTGTCCAGACAGCAGGCTGGTTTATGATGAAAAAAGAACTTCTGGCAGACGGAGATATGTCTCTTCGTGACGAGGATGACTACATAGAACTGGTACAAAATGGAGATTTTGATATCATTTTTGCAGACGGATGTATGGAGCGTATGACACCGGAATTTAAAGGAAGCTTCATAAATACAAGACATTTTGCAGTATCAGGGAAGCTGATCGGGAAGTAAAGTCAGCTGATCACGAGCAGACAATTGTAAATAAAAAATCCTGCTGTATCTATGGAGTGATATAGCAGATTGGAGAAGATTATGAGTGAAGAAATCACCAGACAGATCCGCATTTACGGAATCGTACAGGGGGTAGGATTCCGGCCAACGGTCAGCCGCCATGCGGCCACGCGGGGCATCCGTGGAAATGTCTGTAACAAGGGACCTTATGTGGAAATTTACGCACAGGGATCAGAGGAAGCGGTCAGAGGATTTATCTCAGATATCCAGAACCGGCCGCCGAAACGTGCAGCGATCCTCAAAGTAAATGTCGAAAATGTAGAGCATCCGGAAGCGTATACACAGTTTGATATCATCGAAAGTGAGAAGACAAAAGGAGAGATTTTTGTCTCACCGGACATTGCAATCTGCGATGAATGCAAGGAGGAAATATTTGATCCCAGGAATCGGAGATATCTACATCCGTTTATCAACTGTACCTGCTGCGGACCGAGACTGACGATTCTGGATTCGCTTCCTTATGACAGAGAACGGACCAGTATGAAAGAGTTTCCGATGTGCCCGGACTGTGCAAAAGAATACTATGATCCGGCGACAAGAAGATACGATGCACAGCCGGTCTGCTGCAATGACTGTGGACCGGAAGTATACCTGATCGGCAGAGAAGAAAGAGGCAGGGCTGCGATCACTTATGCGAGAAAAACGATTGCAGAGGGCGGGATTGTTGCGATCAAAGGCATCGGTGGATTTCATCTCTGCTGTGATGCTTCAAATGAGGGGGCAGTCAGCCGCCTGCGGCAGCTCAAACGTCGTCCGATGAAGCCTTTTGCAGTGATGGCAAAAGATCCCGAAGCTGTCAGAAAAGAATGTGAAGTTAGCGCAGAACAGTCCAAAATTCTCGACGGACATCAGAAGCCGATCCTGCTTCTGGATAAGAAAAAAGAGGCTGAGATCCTCTGTCCATCCGTGGCACCGGGCAATCCAAAAGTCGGTGTGATGCTGCCATATGCACCGGTACAGCTTCTGATCTTTACGTATGATGACGGGATTGAAATGCCGGAATTTCTGGTAATGACCAGTGGAAATATATCCGGTGCGCCGATCTGTCGTGACGATCGGGAAGCAGAGGCAGAACTGTCTGGATTCTGCGACTGCATGCTGTCCCATGACCGCAAGATCCGTATCCGCGCAGACGATTCTGTAATGGATTTTTATGAGGATAAACCATATATGATCCGCCGTTCCAGAGGTTATGCACCACTTCCGTTTATGGTTTCCACACCATATCAGGGACAGGTGCTCGCAATCGGTGGAGAACTCAAAAACTCCTTCTGCATCGGTGTGGATAACCGTTTTTATCCGTCCCCATATGTGGGAGACCTGGAAGATCTGCGGACAGTAAAAGCACTTCGTGAGACAGTCGGAAGACTGGAAACACTGCTGGAAGTGGAGCCGGAGATCGTATGCTGTGATATGCATCCGAAGTACAATTCTGTGATGGTCGCAGAAGAACTTGGATTACCGGTAGTGAAGGTACAGCACCATTATGCACACATTCTTTCCTGCATGGCAGAGAATGACTGTGCGGATCAGGTGGTCGGCGTATCGTTTGACGGAACCGGCTATGGAACAGACGGTACGATCTGGGGAGGAGAAATCCTTCTGGCAGATCTGAATGGATTCGAAAGAACAGGAAGTGTCATGCCATTCCTGCAGATCGGCGGAGATGCTTCTTCAAAAGAGGGATGGCGTATCGCAGTTTCCCTGCTCTATGGAATGACAGGTGACAGGGAAAAAGCATCTGAGATCATAGAGAAATTAGAACTTTGTACGAAGCAGGAAGCAAATGTACAGTTCACCATGGCAGACCGTAAGATCAATGCCGTGATGTCAACCAGCGCAGGCCGTTTGTTTGACGGTGTGAGCGCGATACTTGGAATCCGCAGGAAGTCCACATTTGAAGGAGAGGCGTCCATGGCACTTGAATTTGTCGCGGAAGAGTATCAGAAGAACAGTTTAAAAAATGCGAAAAAGATGCCGGAGATACCGACTTATGAACTATTAAAAGAAGGTAATGACCGGCTGCTTCTCAACACCGGCTCCCTGATAAAAGAAATCCTGTACCGCAGGTTAAACGGTGAAGATTCTGACCGTCTGGCATACATTTTCCATCAGGAACTTGCCCGCCAGATCACGGCATCCTGTGTGAAGATCAGAGAGCAGAGCGGCTGTAATAAAGCAGCTTTAAGTGGCGGTGTTTTTCAGAACCGGCTGCTTCTGGAACTGACTGATCATATGTTGAAACAGCAGGGATTTGAAGTGCTGAAACATCAGCTTGTACCGCCAAATGACGGCGGGATCGCACTTGGACAGGCAGTGTATGCGATGGCATATTTAGATAGAAATAGAAATAAGTAAAAAGGGAGGCATTACCATGTGTGTAGGTTTATCAGCAAAAGTAGTAAAAATCAGTGAAGGAACAGCAGTTGTAGACGCTGGCGGAGCTAAAAGAAAAGTTTCCGCACAGCTTCTGGAAGACCTGGAACCGGGTGATTATGTGATGGTCCATGCAGGTGTTGCAATCGCAAAGATCACTGATGAAGATGATGACGAAACAGATCAGTTAATGGAGGAACTGCTGTAATGGGAGAAGAGAGAAAAAAAACAGCCCGCGAGATCATAGAGAACTATGACGGTCCGGCAGTCCGCATCATGGAAGTCTGTGGAACACATACACACGAGATCTTTCGACTGGGAATCCGCAAACTTCTGCCGCCGCAGGTAGAACTGATCTCCGGTCCGGGCTGTCCGGTCTGTGTGACACCGGTTGGATTTATTGATGAAGCAGTGTGGCTGGCACTGGAAAAAAATGTAACGATCTGTACCTTCGGAGATCTGGTACGAGTACCGGGAACGAAAATGAGCCTTGCAGGAGCGAGAGAAAAAGGTGCAAAGATCCGCATCGTCTACTCTCCGACAGACGCAGAAAAATATGCACTGGAACATCCAGAAGAAGAGGTTGTCTTCCTGTCTGTCGGATTTGAAACTACAACACCGGCAGAATGTCTTTCTGTAAAGCAGGCAAAGAAGGATGGTCTTTTCAATTATTCTCTGCTGATGGCAAATAAGACCATGCCGCAGGCATACGAGGCACTAAAAGGAAGTGCAGATGTTTTTCTGTATCCGGGACATGTCAATGCGATCACAGGAACAGAACTCTGCGAACATCTGACAGAAGAAGGCGTAAGTGGTGTTGTTGCCGGATTTACTGCGAAAGAGCTTCTCACAGCACTTGCCGTTTCCCTGGTGAAATTCCAGGAAGGAAAACCATTCTTTGTAAACTGCTATCCGAGAGTCGTGAAACCGGAAGGAAGTCGCGAAGCACAGCAGCTCACTGAAGAAATGACAGAAGCCTGTGACAGTGAGTGGAGAGGGCTTGGCGTGATTCCGAGATCAGGTGTCTGTCTTAAAAAAGAGTGGAGCGATTTTGACGCAAGAAAGAAATACAATATTCCACCGATCCAGGGTAAAGCAAACCCGGCATGCAGATGCGGCGATGTCCTGCAGGGCAAATGCAAACCATCCGACTGCAAAGTATTCGGCAAAGTCTGCACCCCTCAGCACCCGGTAGGAGCATGTATGGTTTCAAATGAAGGCGCATGTTCGGCTTATTATGCGTATGGGGACAATAAATAATACCAGGGATTAAAGTTCCAAATGCTGAGTATGTTTACAGGTATAATAATGTTAAGAGAAAAGAGGACAATCCTATGAGCAGTTTAAAAGATAAAACAGTAACAATGGCGCACGGCGCAGGCGGCCGCCAGACTTCAGAACTGATCGACCAGATCTTTGCAGCACACTTTGCCAACCCGGATCTGACAGCAGATGATGCGGCAGTCCTGACACCACCGGCAGGAAAAATGGCAGTTTCCACAGACGGATTTATCGTCTCACCGGCATTCTTTCCGGGCGGAAATATCGGTAAACTTTCCATTTGCGGTACGGTCAATGACCTCGCATGTATGGGTGCAAAACCACTGTACCTGACCTGTGCATTTGTCATCGAAGAAGGCTTCCCGATGGAAAAACTGGAAGAAATCGCCTCCGCAATGGAAAAAACAGCCGCAGAAGCAGGCGTACATATCGTGTCCGGTGATACCAAAGTTGCAGGCAAAGGACAGGTAGACGGCGTTTTTATCACAACGACCGGAATGGGACAGATCGAAGACGGCGTAAAAGTCGGCGGAACCCTTGCACAGCCGGGAGATGCGATCATCGTAACCGGTGATGTCGGAAGACATGGATGCACGATCCTTCTTGCGAGAGAAGATTTCGGGATCGAAGCAGATGTCACCAGCGACTGCGCGCCGCTCTGGAAAGCAGTAGAAGCTGTCATGAACACTACCCACGATCTCCATGTGATCCGTGATGCCACAAGAGGCGGTGTCGGAACCGTCCTCTATGAAATTGCAGGACAGAGCAACGTCGGAATCCGCCTCGATGCAGCCTCCGTCCCGGTAGCACCGGAAGTTAAAGGAGTCTGCGGTATGCTCGGACTTGAACCGCTCTATCTGGCATGCGAAGGCCGCATGGTCATCATGGCTCCAAAAGCTGAAGCAGAAAAAATCGTCGAAACCCTCCGCCAGTGTCCATACTCCAAGGACGCCGCCATCATCGGAGAAGTCACCGCCGACCAGCCAGGCAAAGTAGTCATGACAACTGAGATCGGCACCCAGGCACTCCTGCCACAGCCGGGAGGAGAACTTTTACCACGTATCTGCTAATTGCGAAGCAATGGAGCATTCTGTAGAATTATTATTAAGGAGGATAACCATGGACACAAGAGTAGCAGTAATATCCATCATCGTCGAAGACAGCGATTCCATCGAAACCCTCAACCAGCTTCTTTACGATGCCCGCGACTACATCATCGGCCGCATGGGCATCCCATACCGTGAAAAAGGAATCAGCATCATCAGCATCGCCATCGATGCCTCACAGGACATTATCAGCGCCCTTTCCGGCAAGATCGGCCGCCTCAAAGGCGTGTCCACCAAGACCGCTTATTCCAATGTCATCACACACGCGGAGGAAAAACATGATTAAAATAGCAGTATACGGCAAAGGCGGAATCGGCAAATCCACAACCGTATCCAACGTGGCAGCCACCCTCGCAGAAAAAGGACTGACCGTCATGCAGATCGGCTGCGATCCAAAAGCAGATTCCACGATCCAGCTTCGGCATGGAAAACAGATGCGGACTGTACTCGATCTCTATAATGAGAAAAAACAGAACCTCAAGCTCGAAGACATGATCACAACCGGCTATCAGAGCGTGATCTGCGTAGAGGCCGGAGGCCCCACGCCAGGACTTGGCTGTGCAGGACGCGGGATCATCACTGCCCTCGAAAAATTAAAAGAAACAGGAGCTTACGAGACTTATAAACCGGACATCGTCCTCTACGACGTTCTCGGAGACGTCGTCTGTGGCGGTTTCTCCATGCCGATGCGAAAAGGCTATGCAGACAAAGTTTTTATCATAACTTCCGGTGAAAACATGGCAATCCATGCCGGAGCCAATATTGCCATGGCCGTACAGAACTTCAAAAACCGTGGTTACGCAACCCTTGGTGGAATCATCCTGAACCGCCGCAATGTAAAACGAGAAGAAGAAAAAGTACAGGAACTTGCCGATGATTTTGAAACGCAGATAATCGGAAAACTCACCCGCAGCGACCTGGTCACAGACGCAGAAGAACAGGGCAAAACCCTGATGGAATGTTACCCGGACAGCGAAATGGCAGCAGAATACCGCACACTGGCAGAAAACATTCTGGCTATCTGCAGAAAGGACGGGCTATGCTGAAACGAGTTGGCGGTGAAATAAACCCGGAAGGTGCAGTCATAACGATCGGAGAAGCTGATTTTCCTGTTCCATTTCCGATCGGACTGGAATTCAACTCTCCGGCACATGGCAACTGGAATATCGTCCACACCGGAATGCTTATGCCTGAGGCGATCCAGATCTATGTCTGCGCAGACAACTGCATGCGAGGTGTCGTTCTGACAGCGGCAGAGATGAATGCGGCAGACCGTTTTTCCTTTGTCACTGTGGAAGAAGAAAATCTCCTGAACGGAAATCTGGAGGATGTGACGATCGAAGGAGTGACAGATGTCCTCAATAAATTAGAAAAGAAACCAAAAACAGTGCTCCTTTTTACTGTCTGTCTGCATCATTTTCTGGGATGCGACCTGGACAGAGTCTATGAAGAACTAGGCACACGTTTCCCGGAGATCGTTTTTGTGCGCTGCTTCATGGATCCGATCATGCAGAAACATGGACTGACACCGGATCAGAAACTGCGAAAGGCAATGTACGATCCGCTTATCACGAAGGAGCCAGATCCGCTGACAGTAACGCTCGTTGGAAGCGACTTTGTACTTGATGAAAGCAGTGACATCAAACGATTGCTGAGAAGTACCGGTCACACTTTGCGGGAACTTCCAGCCTGTAAAACATGGGCGGAATACCAGCAGCTTGGAAGTGCAGAAATTTTTGTTTCCTGTTACCCGCCGGCAAAATACGGTGCAGCCATGCTGACAGAACGCCTGAACAGAACACATCTGTATCTTCCGGGTTGTTTTGATTATGAGGAGATCAAAGAAGAAATTCGAAATCTGATAAAGGAGCTTCAGGCAGGATGGAGCCGGGAGGATACTTCGAATACAAAGTGTGCAGATATCACATCCGAAGAAATAGAAGCATTTTACCAGAGAGAGATCACTCTTTGCGAAGATTCCATCAACCACGCAAAATCCATCATCGGCGGCACCCCGGTCGTTCTGGATTATCTGTACCACCCAAGACCATTAGGTCTCGCAAAACTTCTTCTGGAACACGGTTTCCATGTAACAACCGTCTACCTCGACAGCATAAGTCCGGAAGAAAAGCCGGCCTTCGACTGGCTGAAACTTCATCATCCGGACCTGGAACTGCGTGCCACGATCCAAACCAAGATGCGTGTCCTTCCGCGCGGGACAGAAGGTAAAGTTCTTGCTATCGGACAGAAAGCCGCCTGGTTTTCCGGCAGCAGAAATTTCGTCAACATGGTACAGGGCGGCGGCTTGTGGGGCTTCGACGGGATCCGAGGAACCATGGAACTGATGACAGAAGCTTTTCTCGAAGAAAAAGATCCCGAGGATCTGATCGTTCGTAAAGGATGGGGGTGCGAAAGCTGCATATGAGACAGTCATACAAAATCATACCGATCTACACCGCCGATGTTTCTGGTGTATGCTCTGCCCTGTATGACCTGGGCGGCATGGTAGTCATGCACGACCCGTCCGGCTGTAATTCGACTTATAATACACATGACGAGATCCGCTGGTACGACCAGGACAGTCTGATCTATATTTCCGGGCTGACAGAGATCGATGCAGTTATGGGAAACGATGCAAAATTCATTCACGATATTGAAGAAGCGGCGAAAGAACTAAAACCGAAGTTCATCGCACTTGCAGGCTCGCCGATCCCATTTATGAACGGGACAGATTTTCCTGCAATCGCGCAGGTGATCGAAACAGAGACAGGAATCCCGGCTTTTGCAGTTTCGACAAATGGCATGCATGATTATACTTACGGAGCAGGTCTTGCACTGGAGAAAATCGCAGAACGATTTGTTAAGAAACCGCATCATATCAGACCGCATACCCTTAATCTTCTCGGCGTAACCCCGCTGGATTTTGGTCCGCAGGCAAACGTAGATGCCATGAAACAGACTTTACGCCAACGTGGCTGGGAGGTCATTTCTACCTGGGCGATGGGAGATACGCTTGAGAATTTATTCCATGCAGGTGAAGCAGAAGTAAACCTGGTCGTATCCTCCGTAGGTCTTCCGGCAGCAAAGATCCTCCAGGAAAAATTCGGAACTCCATATGTTATTGGAACTCCGGTTGGAGGATTTACAGAAGAACTCATCCAGGCAATAAATGAAGAAGTTTCACATCATAATGAAGCAGAAGAAGCAGACAAGAACAACATTCTCGCGGCATATCTTAAGAACCGTCTGGCAGGAACTCCGCAGATAACTCTGATCGGAGAAGCCGTGACCATGGGCTCCCTGGCAGTAACCCTCGAAAAACAATACAACAAACCAGTCCGCGTCATCTGTCCGCTGGAAACTCACGAAGGTCTTCTCGCACCGAATGACTGTACAGCAGATGGAGAAGAAGAAATGGAGCAGCTTCTAAAGGATGCAGGGATCATCTTTGCAGATCCTCTTTACCGCCCGATCTGTCCGCCGGATTCTACATTCATCGAACTTCCGCATATCGCTTTTTCCGGCAGGATTTTTCTGAAAAAGATCAAAAAATGCGGGATCTTTGGAGAGTTAAACGATATAAAATTGCCGTAAAAACGTACATTTTAGGACGATAAGCGGGAATCCTCGGCAATTC
>NZ_FR886681.1:0-10989 GCF_000436615.1 Blautia sp. CAG:237 | reverse complement strand
TCTGTTCGTATTTATATCGCTCAGAAACGTAAGATTTCTGTTGGCGATAAGATGGCTGGTCGTCATGGTAACAAGGGTGTCGTTTCCCGTGTACTTCCAGTTGAAGATATGCCATTCCTTCCAAATGGCCGTCCGCTTGACATCGTGCTGAACCCTCTGGGTGTACCTTCCCGTATGAATATCGGACAGGTCCTGGAGATCCACTTAAGTCTTGCAGCCAAGGCACTTGGATTCAATGTTTCCACACCTGTATTCGATGGTGCGAGCGAGGTTGATATCCAGGATACACTGGAACTGGCAAATGATTATGTAAATATTGAAGATTTTGAAGAATTCCGTGCAAAATATCAGGATGTACTTGCTCCTGACGTTATGGAATATCTTGATGAGCACAAAGACCACAGAGAACTGTGGAAAGGTGTTCCAATTTCCAGAGATGGTAAAGTTCAGCTTCGTGACGGACGTACCGGTGAGTACTTCGATGGACGTGTAACTATCGGTCACATGCATTACCTGAAACTGCATCATCTGGTAGATGATAAGATCCATGCACGTTCAACTGGTCCATACTCCCTCGTAACACAGCAGCCTCTGGGTGGTAAAGCTCAGTTCGGTGGACAGCGTTTCGGAGAGATGGAGGTTTGGGCTCTGGAGGCATATGGTGCTTCCTACACACTGCAGGAGATCCTGACAGTGAAGTCCGACGATGTTGTAGGACGTGTTAAGACCTATGAAGCGATCATCAAGGGTGACAATATCCCTGAGCCGGGTATTCCGGAATCCTTCAAGGTACTTCTCAAAGAACTTCAGTCTCTGGGTCTTGATGTCAAAGTACTCAAAGATGACAATACAGAAGTACACCTTCTGGAAACAGTAGATTATGGTGATACAGATCTTCGTTCCGTAATCGAAGGTGACAGCAGACATCACAGAGAAGAAGAGTCCTTCGGCAAACATGGTTATACCAAACAGGAATTTGAAGGCGAAGAACTCGTAGATGTAGAAGAAGAGGATGAGGGCGAAGAGGATTTCCTGGACTTCGACGATTCCTATGATGATGATGACGACAAGTAAGAAAGGGGAAAGAATACATGGCAGAATCAACAACTACCAATGAAACATATCAGCCAATGACTTTCGATGCCATCAAGATTGGACTGGCGTCCCCTGAGAAGATCAGAGAATGGTCCAGAGGTGAGGTAACAAAACCGGAGACCATCAACTATCGTACTCTGAAACCAGAGAAGGACGGTCTTTTCTGTGAAAGAATTTTCGGACCAAGCAAGGACTGGGAGTGCCACTGCGGTAAATACAAAAAAATCCGCTATAAAGGTGTTGTCTGCGACCGATGCGGCGTAGAAGTAACCAAATCTTCTGTACGAAGAGAGCGTATGGGACATATCGAGCTTGCAGCTCCGGTATCCCATATCTGGTACTTCAAGGGAATCCCATCCCGTATGGGACTTATCCTTGACCTGTCTCCGAGAACATTGGAAAAAGTTTTATACTTTGCAAACTATATTGTACTGGATCCGGCTGACTCCGGACTTCAGTACAAACAGGTTCTCACTGAGAAAGAATATCAGGATGCCCGTGAAGCATACGGATACAATTTCCGTGTTGGAATGGGTGCAGAATCTATTATGGAACTTCTCAAAGCGATCGATCTTGAGAAAGATGCTGAGGAACTCAAGACAGAACTGGTAGATGCAACTGGACAGAAACGTGCCAGAATCATCAAGAGACTGGAAGTTGTAGAATCTTTCCGTGAATCCGGAAACCGTCCGGAGTGGATGATCATGACTGCAATCCCGGTTATCCCGCCAGATCTTCGTCCTATGGTACAGCTCGATGGTGGACGTTTTGCAACATCTGACCTGAATGATCTGTACAGAAGAATCATCAACCGTAACAACCGTCTGAAACGTCTTCTGGAACTGGGAGCACCGGATATCATTGTTCGTAATGAGAAACGTATGCTTCAGGAAGCAGTAGACGCGCTGATCGACAATGGTCGTCGTGGCCGTCCGGTAACAGGACCTGGAAACAGAGCTCTCAAATCCCTTTCTGACATGCTGAAAGGTAAATCCGGACGTTTCCGTCAGAACCTTCTTGGTAAACGAGTTGACTATTCCGGACGTTCTGTTATCGTCGTTGGACCTGAACTGAAGATCTATCAGTGTGGTCTTCCGAAAGAAATGGCAATCGAGCTTTTCAAACCTTTCGTTATGAAAGAGCTTGTTGCAAACGGAACTTCCCACAACATCAAGAATGCCAAGAAAATGGTAGAGAAACTTCAGCCGGAAGTATGGGATGTACTGGAAGATGTTATCAAAGAACATCCTGTTATGCTGAACCGTGCACCTACACTGCATCGTCTGGGTATCCAGGCATTTGAGCCGATCCTTGTAGAAGGTAAAGCTATCAAACTTCATCCGCTCGTTTGTACCGCGTTCAACGCCGACTTCGATGGTGACCAGATGGCTGTTCATCTTCCGCTTTCCCAGGAAGCTCAGGCAGAGTGCCGTTTCCTTCTGCTTTCACCAAACAACCTTCTGAAACCTTCAGATGGTGGTCCGGTAGCCGTTCCTTCACAGGATATGGTCCTTGGTATTTACTATCTGACACAGGAGAGACCAGGAAATCCGGGCGAAGGCAAATACTTCAAGAGCGTAAACGAAGCAATCCTTGCTTACGAAAATAAAGTTATCACATTACAGTCCAGAATCCATGTACGCTGCACAAGAAAACTGGCAGATGGAAGAGAGCTGACAGGAACTGTAGAGTCCACACTTGGACGTTTCCTGTTCAACGAAATTCTTCCGCAGGACCTTGGATATGTAGACAGAAGCATTCCGGGTAATGAACTTCTTCTTGAGGTTGATTTCCTGGTAGGTAAGAAACAGCTGAAACAGATCCTTGAGAAAGTCATCAACACTCACGGAGCTACCAAGACCGCAGAGGTTCTCGACTCCATCAAGGCTATGGGTTACAAATATTCTACCCGTGCAGCTATGACAGTATCCATTTCTGATATGACTGTGCCGCCTCAGAAACCTGAGATGATCCAGAACGCACAGAATATCGTTGACAAGATCACAAAGAACTACAAACGTGGTCTTATTACAGAAGAAGAGCGTTACAAAGAAGTTGTTGAGACATGGAAGAAGACTGACGATGAGCTTACCAAAGCCCTTCTGAACGGTCTTGATAAATACAACAACATCTTCATGATGGCTGACTCCGGTGCCCGTGGTTCCGATAAGCAGATCAAACAGCTTGCCGGTATGCGTGGTCTGATGGCCGATACAACTGGTCACACTATCGAGCTTCCTATCAAGTCAAACTTCCGTGAAGGTCTTGAAGTACTGGAATACTTCATGTCCGCGCATGGAGCTCGTAAAGGTATGTCCGATACCGCTCTTCGTACAGCCGACTCTGGTTACCTGACCAGACGAATGGTT
This sequence comes from Blautia sp. CAG:237, assembly GCF_000436615.1. NCBI lineage: Bacteria > Bacillati > Bacillota > Clostridia > Lachnospirales > Lachnospiraceae > Blautia > Blautia sp. CAG:237. The sequence continues at coordinate 7,525 of NZ_FR886681.1, read as the reverse complement.
GACGTATCTCAGGAACTTATCGTTCGTGAAACAGACTGCTGTGAAAACAGACCGGAGATCTCTGGTATGTATGTCAAAGGCTTCATGGATGGCAAGGAAGAGATCGAGAACCTTCAGGAACGTATCACAGGACGTTTCTCCTGCGAAACCATCACAAACAAAGATGGTGAAGTTCTTGTTAAAGCAAACCATATGATCACACCAAGACGTGCAGCACGTATCATGAGTGAGGGTGTAAACGCTAACGGTGGTCCGATCGAAGAAGTTAAGATCCGTACGATCCTGACCTGTAAGTGCAAGGTTGGTGTCTGCGCTAAATGTTACGGTGCAAATATGGCAACTGGTGAAGCTGTTCAGGTTGGAGAATCTGTTGGTATCATCGCAGCACAGTCTATCGGTGAGCCTGGTACACAGCTTACCATGCGTACATTCCATAGTGGTGGTGTAGCCGGTGGAGATATCACACAGGGTCTTCCTCGAGTTGAGGAGCTTTTTGAGGCAAGAAAACCTAAGGGTCTTGCTATCATCACAGAAATCCCTGGTGTTGCAGTTATCAACGATACCAAGAAAAAACGTGAGATCATTGTTACCAATCCGGAAGACGGCGACTCCAAGACTTACCTGATCCCTTATGGATCCCGTATCAAGATCACAGACGGACAGGTACTTGAAGCTGGTGATGAGCTGACAGAAGGTAGTGTAAACCCACACGATATCTTGAGAATCAAGGGTGTTCGTGCTGTTCAGGATTACATGCTCCGTGAGGTTCAGCGAGTATACCGTCTCCAGGGTGTAGAAATCAGTGATAAGCATATCGAGGTTCTGGTCCGCCAGATGCTGAAGAAGATCCGTATCGAAGAAAACGGAGATACAGAATTCCTTCCGGGAACACTTGTTGATGTTCTTGAATTCGAAGAAGTTAACGAAAAACTTGAAAAAGAAGGCAAGACACCGGCAGAAGGAAAACAGGTTATGCTTGGTATTACCAAGGCTTCCCTGGCAACAGATTCCTTCCTGTCAGCAGCGTCCTTCCAGGAAACAACCAAAGTCCTGACAGAAGCTGCTATCAAGGGTAAAGTTGACCACCTGGTAGGTTTGAAAGAGAACGTTATCATTGGTAAGCTGATCCCGGCCGGAACTGGTCTGAAACGTTACAGAGACATTCAGCTTGATACAGGAATGCCGGAGGAAACACCTGTGGCAGAAGAAGAGCCTGTAGATGAACTTCCAGAGGATGATGAAATGCTGACAATGGAAGAAGAATCCGCAGAGGATGTTTCTGATGATGCAGAGGAAGAGATCCTTCTGGACGATGAGGATATCGATACAACAGAAGAATAAATGAACTACAGAAGAAGTTCCAGATTTATGATCAAAGTAAATCTGGGGCTTCTTTTTTTCTTTTTGCAGGAAAAGTATAAAGATTGTGTGAAAAAAGATGGAAGAAAAGCGAAAACTACAGACAGACGCGGGTGGACATGCTATACTAAGAGCACTTCCTGATGGAAGTTTCAAAGATACAGAGTTTTAAAGACATAGAGTTACTTAGTGTTTTTTATATAGATATAGGATTTAGAATAAAATAGAAGTTATGTAACTGTGAGGCTATTGAACAGTTACGAATTACATTCAAATAAATATAGATCATATTACGAGAGGAGAGGAGGGAGGATAGATGGACAAACAACTTCCGGTTTCTGTATGGCCGGAATGGAAGATCGTGGAGAAGATCGGTGAAGGATCCTTCGGTAAGGTCTATAAGGCAAAACGTACAGAGCAGGGCAAGACCTTTTATTCTGCGATCAAAGTTATTACGATTCCCTCGAATGCCGGAGAATTGAGCAGTATTCGTTCGGAAAACCCGGATGAACAATCGGTAAAGGAATATTTTCACAGCCTGGTAGAAGAATGTATCCAGGAAGTGAATACGATGGAGTATTTTCGAGGCAATTCTCATGTAGTCTCTGTTGAGGATTATAAAGTAGTGGAATATCTGGACGATATTGGATGGGATATTTACATCCGAATGGAATATCTGACCAGCTTTCTTGATTATTGTGCCGGACGCGCACTTTCAGAAGATGATGTGATACATTTAGGAATCGATTTGTGTAAAGCACTGGAATACTGCCAGTGCCAGAATATCATTCACAGAGACATTAAACCTGAGAATATTTTTGTTTCCAGATTTGGGGAGTTCAAACTGGGAGATTTTGGCATTGCCCGGGAACTGGATCGGACAATGAGTGGGTTATCTAAGAAGGGTACATTTTCTTATATGGCACCGGAAATGTACAAAGGAGAGGCATATGATGCCAGAGTAGACATCTATTCCCTTGGAATTGTACTTTATAAATTAAGAAACCATAACAGACTTCCTTTTATCAGCCTTAAGAAGCAGCTGATCACGTATCGGGACAAGGAAGAGGCACTGAACAGGAGAATGGCAGGAGAGGAACTGCCTCCGCCGGCAGAAGCAGGGGAGGCTTTTGCAGACGTGATTCTCAGAGCATGTGCTTATGATCGCCATGATCGTTATGAAAGTGCTGAGGAATTTCGAATGGCACTGGAGCAGGTTCGATATCCTGGGCAGCCGGAACTGTCGGATATCAGAAAACCGGAGATCATATCAGATTCTCCGGAAACAGACAGAAATTTTACAGAAGAAGAGAAACCTGAGGAAACGGTTGTACTGAGAAATACAGACAAAAGGACAGGCAGAAGAATCAGCCGTTCTCCACAGCATCGAAGGAAACCTGCAAAGAAAAAGCAGAAATTTGAGCCACTTGTTGCGGCTGCTGTCATTATGGTGATAGCAGTTTGTATTGTTGTGGGCGTTTTTATCTGGCTTCTGAAAGAAAATGCAGAATTACAGCGTCTGAAGCAGTCAGTTACAGAGACGGTTCAGAGTGCAGAAAATAAACAACTTCAGGAGACTCTGGAAAAAATTCAGTCACAGGCAACAGAGATCAGCGATGATCTGAATGATTACAGCTGGATTGGATCTGAAGAAGAAGGAAAGATCAGTTACTTGAAACAGCGGGATAATGGAGACTGGCAGGTTATGAAGATACTGATCTATCCGGATCTGTCAGAAGATGGTTATTATGAAGAATATTATTACTGGAATGATGAACTGTTTTTTGCCTATATATGGGCTGATAACAATACGCTGAGTGATCTGAAGGACGGAGAGCAGAAAATAGACAGATATTATTATGAGGACGGTAAGCTGATCCGCTGGATCGATGACAAAAACCGTTGTCATGATAACGAGACAGACAGTGAGGAGTATGTAACAAGAGGAGAGAAATACTGGGATCGTGCGGAAGAGTACAAAGCTCAGTTGAATCTCTCTGCTGACAGTACATCTGCATCCTGAGAAAGGAAGGGCTATGGCGTATCAGATTGAATATGCATATACGTGCCACATAGGTAAGGTGCGGAATAATAATGAGGACAATTTCTGGTGCTGTGGCGAGAGTCTTGATTCAGAAAACAAGGGAATGAGTCATGTCCGCAGCGGAAAGATAAAACAGAAGGATTTTCCGCTTCTTGCCGTATTTGACGGAATGGGAGGCGAAAGCTGTGGAGAAATGGCAGCATTCCTTGCAGCAGAATCCTGTGGTGAGTTTTATAAAGAAAAAAAGAAAGAAATCTCAGAATATCCGGAAGAGTTCCTGAATGAACTCTGCTTCCAGATGAACCGTGCTGTATGTGATTACGGACAGGAAAATAAAATAAACAGCATGGGAACAACTGCAGCAATTCTTGCTTTTGGGGCAGACCAAGTATATTCATGCAATCTGGGTGACAGTCGTATTTACCGCGTTTCGCCGGAAGGACAGATACATCAGCTTTCGCTGGATCATGTCCTTGGGGGAGGAAGATTCGGCAAGCCGCCGCTGACACAGTATCTTGGGATCCCGGAGGAAAGCATGGGACTTGAGCCGACGATCACAGCACAGGAGGCAGTGATCGGGACTCGGTATCTCATATGTTCAGATGGAATCACAGATATGCTTACTGACAGTGAGATCGCGGCTGTTCTTGCAAGGGAAGTTCCGGTAGCGGAAACAGCAGAACTTCTGGTAGAACAGGCCCTCCAAAAAGGAGGCAGGGACAACATTACAGTAATACTCTGCGAACTTGCAGAGCAGGAACAAAACTGGTTTGGAAAATTATTAAGTTATTTTTTATAGAATATGAAGGTGACAGACTATGAAAAACCGTATGCAGGATTTGGATTTTGAACAGACAGTTGCTTTTGATTCTGTCAAAGATTTTGAATTCACACGAAAAGCAGCACAGAGATTCCGGCAGGTCGTCAGTCTGGATGGGTTTGAAGACGAAGATGCTGATGTTATTTTTCATTATTTATATAAAGAAATGGAACTGGTATCTTTTGGAGATCACCTGAAACGATATATTTATGAACGTGCAGGACTCGAAGAACCCTATAATGAAGTAACGCAGGATATTTACAGAGACATCGTGATTGAGTCTTTTCATGAGACTTGTACACCGAAATCAATGAATCCTACATCAACGAAACTGACATCTCTTGTCAATAACTGGCTGACACAGGCATCTGTCAAGAGAGAGACTGTATTTTTGCTTGGTTTTGGACTTCGTATGAGTTCGGAGGATGTTTCGGATTTTCTGACACGGGTACTGAGAGAGCAGGATTTTGATTTCCATAATCCGGATGAGGTGATCTACTGGTATTGTTATACCATGCAAGTTGGCTATCATAAGGCAGAAGAACTTAAGAAAGCCTATGAGAAACTGGAGCCTGATCCGGATTACACCGAGGCATCCAAGGTATATTCAGGCGCATTGATCCTGGACAATGAGGAGAAACTTCTGAAGTATCTGGCCTATGTCAAGGTTGGAGCGGATGACCCGATGTCAGAGAAGAGTCAGGCATTTCAGGAATTTGTGCGCCTTCTGACTCATGCCAAGGAAATCATCGCCAGGATGTATCAGGGTGATGAAGTGGAAAAAGACCGCAACAAAGTGTGGAATATTTCTGATATTACGGATTCTGATGTGGAAAAAGTTATCTGCAGTGGAATTCCTGTAAATAAGATGGGAAATCTCAAAAAAATGTCTGCGTCTATTCTGGCGAAGCATTTCAGCCAGAAGCGGTTCAGCAGACAGCGGATCAACAGCATCATAAATCATAAGTTTCCGGTGGAACGTTTTGATCTGATCACGTTGGAGTTTTTTATTGTTTCGCAGGAGATGCAGGATGATGATCCATATAATCGATATCATCATTTCCTTGAAGAAATACAGAAGATTCTGCATAAATGTGGAATGAGTGAGATTTATATTGTGAATCCGTATGAGTGCTTTTTGCTGATGTGTCTTCTTACGGACTGCCCGCTGGCGGTTTTTGCTGATATATGGGAGATGTCCTATGAAGATACAGACGGGGAAATCTCGGAAGAAAAAAGCTGATTTTTTTATAAAAATAAAGCCATACGATCTGTTTAAACCGTATGGCTTTTGGGTGATGCGTTTTATTCGTTGTAGTATCCGTAGATCATACGGGAATCCTGAGCAATCGTTTCCTGCGCATTGCCGGTACTGCTCAGATTCTGAGACATGAAGCATACAACCAGGTCGATGCCTTTGGTTGTGTTGTAGATGATTCCAACATCATTTTCAACATTGTCGAGTTCGCCGGTCTTGTTTGCAACGCTGACACCTTCCGGCATGTCTGCCGGGATTTTGTTGCGGCGTTCCTGCATCTTGAGAAGAGAGTACATGGCATCGGCATGGGATAAAGTTGGGTTCTCAGCAGTACCTGCATTGATCTGGTAGATCTCTTTGAGAAAATGTCCGCAGTCATTTACGGAAGTATAATTATCGCCATTTTCATTGCTGTGTAGAAGAAGTCTGCCCATGGAAGTACTGGTATATCCGTGCGCCTGGCAAAAGGCATTGACTACATCCATGCCGGCAGAATCATCGCCGCCGCCGAGCATATTTACGAGAGTATTTGCAGCATCATTATCACTAACAGTAATCATAGGATTGAGATAACTGTTCAGGGTATCTGCATCGTATGTTTCGCAGAGCTGATCGTAGTTTTCGTAAACGGCGCCCATAATGAACAGCTTGATCAGGCTGGCAGCCTGCATCGGCTGATTGTCGATCGTGCCTTCGGTGCCTTTCATAAGGTTGCAGACGTAAACGGACCAGTTTCCATTATCCTGTGGAAGAAGAGTTCTGACTTGTGAAAGAAGATTGTTCAGACTTTCATCCGTTGTAGTCTCAGAGGAGACCGTTTCGGAGGAGTGGGATGGGGAAAGCGTTCCTTCTTCCTGACTTGCAGATTCAGCAGAAACTGTATTGGAAGACGACTGCTGATTTTGTTCCTGGAGCTGCTTGAGTTCATCGGACTGAGCAACGAGGTTTGCGGATGTTTCTGCCATTTCCTGTACGGTATCCTGAAGTTCAGTGACTTTGGACTGGAGGGAGGCAAGACCATTCAGTGAATACAGAGCCAGTCCGCCAAGTCCGATGACTGCTACAGCCAGAATGCTGATGATAATGTACAGAAAAAAAGGTTTTTGCTGTTTAGGGGTATTCATATTAAGATATCCTTTCTTTTTAAGTGCAGCAGGTTATTGATCGCTGAAAAGATCTTCGGAATCCTGCGGGTTGGTCTCAGCTGTTTCGTCTTCAGTATCGTTGTTTCCCCCTGAAGTGAAAGAATTGTATTCGGGCGAAGTATTCTGATTGAAAACAGAGGTCTGTGTATCAGCAGATTCTGCTTCAGGAAGGCGTTCACTCACGGTCTGATGTGTACCGGAATTCTGCTGTTTCTTCCAGTTGAGAAGATCCTTCTGAGACTGGATCGCATCAGCGTAAGCGGAACTGGCGTTATCAAGTTCTTCTTTTTTGGCATCCACCTGCTGAATGAAGGTGTCCAGCTGGGCTTCGTAATCGGAGATCTGCCGGGCAGTTCTGAGTTCGACAAGGAAAATTCCGGCAATAAAGAGAAGACCAGTCAGGACCAGCAAAAGAATGCCAGGATTCAGCTTTTCTTTCATGATGAGAAATCCTTTCTTATTATATAGAAGTAAAGCAATAAAGTAAAAATGATTATCAGCATCAGCGAAATAATCTTTTCAATATTATAAACAGAGTACCTTCAAAAAGCAATAATCAGGAATTCGTAAAAAAAAGAAAAAATCATGTAAAATGCCTTGACAGCCGCATTTTTACGGGATATAATGAGCAGGCGTGCAACAGGAACGCTGTTTTTTTGTTGCCCGGCATTTAAATTTGACAATAGCAACCGCGCTACCCCATGGCAAACCATGGAGAAAATAATCGGGAGGTGAAATGGAATGCCAACATTCAACCAGTTAGTAAGAAAAGGACGTCAGACATCTGTAAAGAAATCTACAGCACCGGCTCTGCAGAGAACATTCAACTCTTTAAGAAAGAAAGCTGTTGAGCAGTCTGCACCACAGAAACGTGGAGTTTGTACAGCAGTTAAAACTGC
>NZ_FR886680.1:0-954 GCF_000436615.1 Blautia sp. CAG:237 | reverse complement strand
ATCAAAATATGGTAGCTTAAAAATATAATCTTTACCCGGCAGTTCTGTCGGTGAATTTCCCAAAATAATATTATATCAGGGTACAAAATTTCAGAGTCCATTCCTGCCTGCGGGAAATGGAAACTGGTTTTGCAGAAAAAATAAAAAGTTTATAAGGAGGCATCATGAATTTATTCGACTATACGTACTGCGGGAATTATAACCGGCAGATACAGAATCTCTCCAGGATCGTTCCGGAGAAATGGAGTTTTGGCAGCACAGAAGACAATGGAATCCTCAAAGGTTATCTGGAGCACACTTTTCAGAGGGTATATGAGGAAGGCAAAATACTGGAAACAGATAACTATGCAATTTTTAATACAGGATTATTTAATCGCTATTATCAGCCGGTCTATGTTTATTTTATCCCAAATCTTGTCCCGGACAGGCAGAGATGGTTCCTGGAGGGATTTTATACGGAATACAATCTTCTCAAAGCTGGAATTGTAGACCTTCCGGAACGTGCAGAATATGTGCAGAACCCAGCAGAGCTTGTCTTTGATATCGGACTGGATATTGTTCCACAGTATGAGCACATTTTTGAGGAAGCAGAGAATAGCCAGCGTCTTCCGGAAACGATCCGCAACAGCGTCATGAAAGTCCAGCTTTTTGACGGGGCACTGCGGCAGACGAAGCGGATGCTGGAAGCAGATTACCGCACTGCGATCCCTCAGTATTATAATCACGGCATTCAGTTTCTCATCCCTGTATGTCTGCAGGACCCTGCAAAAGCAGACCTCGCCCTCGCCTGCGTCAAGACAGAAGACGGCAATAAATACCTCGGCAGGACGTGCCTCACCCTCAAAATGGCCTATCACAACGCAAGACTTCTGGCAAAGATCCACAGCAGCTGGCTATGTCCGTAACTAAAGCAACACTGTAAAAACCACTCGTTCATAACGAACGTGGTGGCTT
>NZ_FR886679.1:0-1844 GCF_000436615.1 Blautia sp. CAG:237 | reverse complement strand
AGACCTAGACATAAAGTTTCCGGGAGTGAGAAAAGTGACAAAAGACGAATGGTACAAACAGCTTTTTGAAAATCTGGGGAAGTCGACATTCCGAAGCAGATTTCATCTGAAGCAGGTGGACATTGATTATATCAACAGCAAAGGGCTGGACAAAATAGAAGAACATGCGCGCGATTTTATTGTAAAGCGCGAAGCACCGGCAGTGATCCCAAACGATGGAAAACAGACCCCAATGCGCGGTCATCCTGTATTCATCGCACAGCACGCAACAGCGACATGCTGCCGTGGCTGCATTAAGAAATGGCACAAGATCCAGCCAGGGAAACAATTGAGCCAGGTGCAGCAGGACTACCTCGTGGACGTGATCATGACCTGGATTCGGCAGGAGATGGAACTGTTTCAGGACAGACTGATAAGGTAAGGAGTGCAGACATGCGATCAATGAAACCCGACAGGGATATTTGCGTAAGAAAAATCAAGATACCTTCTGAGGGCAGAAATATTCCGGCACTTGTCCTTTCGCCGAAGAAAAAGACGGATAAAACGCCGGGGATTTTGTGGATTCATGGTGGCGGATATATCGCCGGAATGAAAGAAATGGTTCATATGTCAAGAGCGGTGGATCTTGTCAAAAAATACGGAGCAGTGGTCTTTTCCCCTGGCTACAGAATGGCTTTCGAGACTCCGTATCCGGCGGCACTGGATGACTGCTATGATGCACTTTTGTATTTGAAAAATCATGCAGATGAGCTGGGAATCAGAACGGATCAGATCATGGTCGGTGGAGAAAGTGCCGGCGGCGGGCTGTGTGTCGCTGTATGCATGAAAGCGAGAGATACAGGGGATGTGAAGATTGCTTTTCAGATGCCATTGTATCCAATGCTGGATGACCGGGATACGGAAACATCCCGGGACAATCACGGCAAAGTCTGGAATACACGGAAAAAATCATTTCGCCTGGAAAATGTATCTGCGAAATACTGACAAAACCAAGGTACCGATCTATGCTGCTCCGGCAAGGTGCACAGACTTTTCTGGTCTGCCGCCGGCCTACACGTTTGTAGGAGATGGAGAGCCGTTTTTTGCAGAAGCCGTGCGATACATACATAAACTGAAGAAAAACAACATCCACGCAGAACTGGACATTTACCACAGCAACATCCACGCCTTCGACATGATGTACCCGGAACTGGAAATCAGCCACCAGGCAGCAGAAAAGTTCAACCGACAGTTTACATATGCGAAGGAGCATTTTTTCGCAGAGCAATAGAAAATGAAGAGAGGTAGCTTTGAGGTGTATTAAAAGGAATAAGAAAGGTGCTGGAAGAGTGAAACCATGACTGAGACCATGTTCATGTAATGTTCCGGGCACAACCCAGGTCAGAACTAAGTAAGTTTATTAATGCGTATAAAAGTGCCAGTAGCAGACTGTTGAAAAAAGAATATCCACAGATAAAAGAAAAACTGTGGAAAGAAGCAGATTCTCTTGCACTGGCAAATGTGCAGAGGAACCTGGAAGGAGCCTTCCGGAAATTTTTTCGGGAACCGAAAGTGGGATTCCCAAATTACAAATCAAAAAAATTCCCGGAAATCTTATACAACAAATATGATATATGGAAATATCTGCCTGCAGGAAAAGTCTCTGAAACTACCAAAGATGACACCCATAAAAATAAAACTTCACCGTTCGATACCGGAAGGGTGGAAACTAAAATCAGTGACTGTAAGCAGGGAACCAACCGGAAAATATTTTGCAAGTCTGTTGTTCGACTGTGAAAACCAAACAGCGGAGAAAAGACAGGCAGAAAAATTTCTGGGGATTGATTTTGCCATGCATGGGCTGT
>NZ_FR886678.1:0-8773 GCF_000436615.1 Blautia sp. CAG:237 | reverse complement strand
GTGACTTCAGTCATGTGAGGATAGAGTTTTTAATTCACAGTGGATTAATTAAAATGAGCATTCCAGATAAGCCGAAAAGCCCGAAACAGTTATTCTATTCGGAATAATCTTCTACCAGACACCTATGTCTGGCCTCTAAAATATGGGACATCATCCCAGTGGCAGCCAGACACACGTCCTGGCTCCGCTGGGATAATTTAATTTAAAAGCACTTCTCCCGCCATGCGCCGCGGCAATCTGTTCGACTACATGCAGTCCCAGAATATGCGGTGTATTTTTATTGATTTCCTGCAGATTCAGAGCCGCAAGAACTTCCGGGGGATAGCCTTTGCCGTTGTCGGTTACTGTCAGGTACAGGAAATTTTCTCGTATTTCAGTTTCGATACAGATTTTGACAGATTCAGAATTATGCCGCACGCTGTTGATCAGCAGATTTTCGAGAAGCCGAGCGAGCAGGGCACGGTCGACAGAAATCTGCGCGTGTTCGGCGGCATTTGTCTGATTCAGCGTAATTTCGCAGTTTTCTGCCAGGGGACTGTCGTAGAATTGAGCGACCAGTTCACGGAACAGCGGTCCGGCGGTGAAAGTTTCTTTTCGGAGTGGTTGTGCACCATATTCCAGTTTGCTGGTTAGATTCAGGTCGTCAATAAGAGAGCGGAGTTTTTCACATTGAGTACGAATCCCTGCGGCCTTGTGCCGTACTGTATCGGGCAGGGAAGAATCCTGTTCCAGCTGTTCTCCCCATCCAAGGATCAGAGCCAGTGGTGTGCGTACATCATGACTGACACCTGCAATCCACTGTGTTCGCGTGTCATCCCGCCGCACAAGCATTTCATTTCGTTTCTGTAGATGAGAACTGGTCTGATTCAGTTTCTGAGCCAGTTCTCCGGTAAAACCATCTGTCGGTAACTGGACAGTCTGTCCGTCGGCCAGTGCATCCAGCCCTTCCGCTACAATTCTTAAGCGTTTGGTTCCACGCCAGCCAATCCATAAACAAAAGATCAGAACCAACAGCAGCATGCCAAGAATAACCAGTGGGATACCGTGGACGATATCCTGGAGAACATTTGGTGAATTGTAAAGATTATATTTCCAGAGACTTCCCTTGGTAAGACCAGCCACAAACAGACCATAATCTTCGGACCAGCAGAATACCGGATAATCATCCAGATACCAGCGGGAAAAACTGGCGATGTCGCTGGAAGAATAATGGTTATCCAGTTCGTCCGGCAGATCATAATTCCATTTCACGTTTCCTTTTTCGTCAAGGATCATAGCCCATGCATAACCGTCCATCCATTCTTCCGGAGCATGTTCTGCTCCAAAAATCATTCCATTGTCTGTTTCAACCATAGAATCTGCAATTTCGCTATAGGAATATTCGCGTTGCGGCTGGAGATATCCTTCGCGCCAGCTGATCCATCCCAGAAGTGAAATTGTCAGGACCAACAGCAGAAGGACAACACCAACTGCGGTCAGTACATATCGCCAGATCAGTCGGGCAAAAGTTTTCACAGCAGTTCCTCCTTTGCCAGTTTATAGCCAATGCCCCTTACAGTCAGCAGACAGCGCGGCTGGTTCGGATCCTGCTCCAGTTTCTGGCGCAGATGTCGGATATGAACACCAAGGCTGTTTTCATATCCATAGTAATCCGCACCCCAGACAGCAGAGCAGAGGGAATCATAAGTCACGATATGCCCGCGGTTATCCGCCAGTTTGCGAAGCAGTGCCAGTTCTGTAGCTGTCAGAGGAATCGTATCTCCGTTTGAAAGTGTGACAAGAGCATCGTTCAGATCCACGCTTCGATCTGCAAGTTTCAAATCTTTTGACTTTGTGCGGGCGAGTTCTGCGCGATAAGTTCTCAGCAGGATATGCTGAACACGAAGAAGTAGTTCCTGCATCAGAAAAGGCTTTGTCAGGTAATCATCTGCACCAAGTCCGAGTCCAAATAAACGATCCGCATCGGCATCTCTTGCGGAGAGAAAAAGAGCCGGAACGTCTGCTTTGGCATGCAGGGCACGGAACAGGGAAAAACCATCGCCGTCCGGAAGGTTGATATCCAGGATCATCAGTTCCGGGATCTCAGCTGCAAACAATTTTTTTGCCGCAGCACAGTTCGCTGCGGTCTGAATATGCCTGTAACCTGCACCAGACAACTGCTCGCAGAGCAGACGGAGCAGATCTTTATTATCATCTACGATTAGAATTCGAACTTCATAAATACTGTTCATAATCAGAATCCTTTCAAATCATCAGTCAGTCTTGAATTCAGTTTTACTATACCATACTTTCAAACACTCTATCTGAAAATCCCAAAAACTTAAGCGAAAATTAAGGCAGGATTTGAGGAGGCTTAAGGCAGCCGGTGTAAGCTTTAAATTGTCGAAGAGAAAAATAAACAGGAAAAGGAGAGAACATTATGATTTCTGTTATCGAAACCCACGACCTCTGCAAAAGCTACAACGGTCGTATCGTAGTGGAGCATCTGAATCTGTCAGTACCGCAGGGCTGCGTCTACGGTTTTCTTGGTCCGAACGGTGCCGGAAAATCAACAAGTATGAAAATCCTGCTTGGTCTGGTACATCCGACCAGCGGCAGTGTAAAACTGCTCGGGCAGACGATGAATGAGGAAAACCGCATCGCATTGCTGAGAAAGACGGGAAGTCTGATCGAGTCCCCGTCAGGTTATCTGCATCTGACAGCACGTGAAAATCTTAAGATCATCGCAGACTTGAAAGATATCGACCACAAAGACATTGACCGTGTTCTGGAGATCGTACATCTGACTGCCGACGCAAACCGCAAAGTCGGGCAGTACTCTCTTGGCATGAAACAGAGACTTGGCATTGCAATGGCATTACTTGGCAATCCCAGGCTGCTGATCCTGGATGAGCCGACCAATGGTCTCGATCCTGCAGGAATCCAGGAAATGCGCGGTCTCATTGCATCTATGCCGGAGAGCACCGGAGCGACGGTACTGATCTCCAGTCATCTGCTCGGTGAAATGGAGCAGATGGTCACGCAGCTTGGAATTCTGGATCATGGAAAAATGATATTCGAAGGTTCCCTGCAGGAACTGCGTAAACACAGCCGGGGCGGCATCCAGATCCGGGTACTGGATGTGAAAAAAGGCATTGATATACTGAATCGTCAGGGTATTCTGACACAGCCAATGACACATCATCTCGATATCCTGCAGCTGCCGTCGATTTCTGATGAAAAATTGGCAGAACTGGTCAGAACCCTTTCTGAAAATAATGTCGGAGTTGTCGGACTGACTTCTGAGACAAAAAGCCTGGAAGAAATTTTCCTGAGTCTGACACAGAACGGCAGGGAGGTGGCATGATATGACAGGTGCTTTTTGTGTAGAATTGCAAAAAGCTCACCGCAGGCATGATCTGCTGTTCTGCCTGCTGGTTCCGTTGATCGTAATGCTGTGGACAGGCAGTCTGTTATCGCCCGGTCCGGATGAACTGGCAAATGCGTACAGCGCATTGTTTTACAGCATCCCGGTTGCCAATGTGCTGATCTTTCCGATCGTGATGGCAGTACTGGCAAGCCGGTTATGGGATATGGAAGTCAAAGGAAGTACCTGGAAACTTCTTTATACTCTGCAGAGCCGTAGGAGTCTGTTCCTTGGAAAAGCTTTGTTTGGCATCATGGAAGTTCTGCTTGTAACCTTTCTGGAAATGGGAGGCGTATTTCTGACAGGAAAAATATATGGTTACACGGAGGCTTTTCCAATCAGTCAGCTTTTTTATCTGACAGGCTGTACACTGGCGGTGGAACTGATGCTCTTTTTTGGAGCATTTCTGCTCATGCTACTGGCTGGAAATCCGCTTCTGGCACTCTGTGCAGGAATCATAGCATCATTAACCGGGCTGTTTTCTGCTTTTATGCCAAAGGTTGTCAGCTATTTTGTTCCTTGGGGTTATTTTGTTCCGCTGGGAACTTATGAAGTTGCGAACTGGGACCAGGCTGCACATACGGTTACTTATGGAACGCGGCCGTACAATTGGGGACTGCTTGTTTTTACTGTGGTACTGGTCATGCTCTTGTTCTATGCAGCATGGCGAAGAGTACAGAAACAGGAGGTGTAAAAGATGTTAAAGCGCTGTATTCAGGCAGAAAACCGAAAACTGCATGCGTCTCCGATCTGGGGGCTGTTTTTTGCACTGCCGCTCATTTCAGCAATATATGGAACTTTTAATTATCTGCAGAATCTGGAAATTCTCAAAGATGGCTGGTACAGTCTCTGGACACAGCATACATTGTTTTATTCGATGTTTTTCTTTCCTGCAATGGTGGCTGCTTATGCAGCTTATCTGTGGAGACTGGAACATCTTGGACACAACTGGAATCTTATTATGGCAAGTCCGGTCAGGCCGATAGATCTTTTTCTGGCGAAATTTGTTGTGGTGGCAAAACTGGCCCTTCTGACGCATCTGTTTGTATTTTTGCTGTATGCATTTTGTGGAAAAGTTTTTGCACATTTTCCGGGATTTCCACCGATGATCCTGCTTGCTTTTCTTCTTCGCGGTGCAGTGGGAGCACTTGCGGTCATTGCGGCGCAGCTTGTGCTGGCTATGGTCATCCGAAGCTTTGCCATTCCGATCTTTCTTGGGCTGGTGGGCGGCATCACCGGTCTGCTGGCAGGGAGCAAAGGTCTTTCTCTGTTCTGGCCCTATGCACTGATGCAGGCAGGCATGAATGCAAACAAGAGTAATGATGTGCTGTCTGGAGGCGGATATATTTTATTCTTTTTCAGCTGTATTTTCTGGCTGGTAACAATGGTTCTAGTTGCTGGAATGTTTCTGAAAAAAAGGGATGTAAAGGCATAAAGTCGTTTCTTAATAACATGGCACATGATATACTACAGGAAGAAACCTGGAATGAAAAAGCATAGATAATAACAGGAGAGGGGAGATCTGAAATGAAAAATATACAGGGAATTCAGTTGATCATGGAAAGCAATGAAGAGTTACTCCCGGATTTTTTTATGGATTTTCCCTATATTTGCTCCTGCGTGGAGTTTGATAAATATATAGATCCGGTCGTGCCCTGGCACTGGCATCATGCAGTAGAATTATTCTATATAAAAAGTGGCAGAGTAGAGTATACAACGCCAAATGGGAAATGGATATTCCCGGCGGGGACAGGCGGGTTTGTTAATTCCAATGTACTGCATTCATCAAGAGTGAGTTCTACAAAGGATGGAACCGTGCAATTACTGCATCTGTTTGATTCGGAACTGCTGACAGGCGGGATATCTAATCGAATAGAAGAAAGGTATATTCGTCCGTTGACGGACAGATCCGGGCTTGAAATGATCTGCCTGTCACCCGAGGATCCCGGGCAGGCGGCTCTTTTGCAGAAGATTCAAGCCGGCTTTGAATTGGAGGAAGGCAGCTGGGGCTATGAGATCACTCTTCGGCAGCTGCTCACAGAAGTATGGCTTGGTTTATTGGAACTGGCATGTGCTGAGACAGAAGATATACACAAAAACAAAGATACCGCTGAAAAAATGAAAGCAATGATGTCTTATATTCAGGATCATTATACGGAGATGATAGCGGTTGACTGCCTGGCGAGGGAAGCGCATATAAGTAAAAGAGTCTGTTTCCGACTGTTTCAGGAGAATCTTCATATGAGTCCACTGGAATATATGAGAGAATACAGACTTCGGAAGGCATGTATGGAACTGATAGAGACAGAGAAATCTATTACAGAGATCGCAAGTGACTGTGGATTTGGAAGCAGCAGCTATTTTGGAAAGCTATTTCGGGAGCATTTCAACTGCAGTCCTGTAAGATATCGTGGAAAATGGCACGATTGTAATAGAAACAGACACGAATAATATAGATTTGCACTGGAAAATGCATTATCCTGTTATTACAAGAAAGAGAGATCTTTTTTCGTATTACACACCATGGAAAGGGGCTGGTCATGAAACCAGCTCCTTTTTCATAAAGGAGGAAATGTATGAATCTGACTTATCGATACAGTGCGATCCAGTTTACACATTGGGCATCATCTTCTGGGGCAGCAGCTTTTGCAACAACGTATCTGTTGAACAAAGGGGTTCCTTCAGGAATGGTAGGATTCCTGCTGGCATTGGCAGGGCTTTGTTCCTGTCTGTCACAGCCAGTTCTGGCATCTCTGGCAGACCGCGCAGAAAAATTTGTCCTGACAAAAATGCTGCTGATCATGTCTGTTCTGTGCAGTGTATGCATACTCCTGCAGTTACTGCCGGGAATTTCTATCATGCTGATGGCTGTTTTGTACATGGTCAGTATCTGGAGCAGTGACGCGATGGTTTCCTTATTAAATGCCATCAGTGTCGCATACAACAATGCGGGCTATTTCGTGGATTATGGCGCAGCCCGGGGAATTGGAGCAGTAGCGAGTGCTGTCTCAAGTCTGATCATTGGCTGGGTGATCGCAAAATTTGGCACAACGTGGATGCTGGTGCTTTTATTGGCAGCACGCCTGGGGAGTATGATCGCCCTTGCTGGATTCCCTGAGATCCAACAGAGCAGATCAGCAGTCAGTGCAGATCACAGAAGTCTTTCCATCGGTGCATTTTTTGGACAGTATCGCTGGTACTGTCTGTCGTTACTTGGAATTGCTTTTTTGGGTATGTATCATGCAATGACGGAAAATTATATGATCGTGATCATGAATGCGCTGGGCGGTAACAGTAGTCATGTAGGAGTTGCCCTGTTTATTGCGGCTATGGTAGCAGCTCCGGTGATTTTCTTTTTTGAAAAAATACGGAAGGTTTTCAGAGACACAACTGTTTTGAAGATAGCAGCCGTTTCTTTTTTCATAAAGGCAGTTGGCTTTTATTTTGCGGGAAATATACAGACGATCTATCTGTTACAGTTCTTTCAGATCTCATCCTACGCGCTTTTGGCACCTGCTCAGGTGTACTATGCAAAAGAGAAAGTCAGAGACAATGATATGGTAAAAGGACAGGCATTTATAACAGCAGCCTATGCGCTGGGATGCGCGGCTGGTAATTTTGCCGGCGGTCAGCTTTTGAGTCAGGGGGCAGGTGCGATTCTTCTGGCAGGTATATGCATGGCGGCGGCTGGAACGGCAATTGTCTTTGCGACGGTAACAAAATCCGATTTCTGTTTATAATGCAGGGTATATATGTTATGATAGATAAATATGTACGATAACATATATTTGAATAACTGCGTGTCGCATTCTCGTTACTTCCAGTGATGAGTTAGAAACGCAAATTTTTTATAAAAAAATAGAAATAGGGAGTTTTATTGGACTTAATAAGGAGTATAATAGAAAATACAAGAACAAATAGGACTTATTTGTATCGGTACAAGATAGAAAGGTTAGGAAGCAGATATGAAGATTACCTCCAGCTATGGCGTGGAATTACGAAAACAGAATATCCCGATCCGTCAGACACTGGATGTTTACAGGTCTGCTGTCAGCTATCTGACAGAGATTTATGCGCAGGTATGGGAAGAACTGGAAAGGATAGCGGAAACGAAGAAGCGTTTTAATGAAGCGGAGCACCTGATACATACAACAAAAAAGAATCAGGCTCGTTTTGATTTTGATATCCGTTTCCAAAAGATGCCTTCGTATCTGAGAAGGGCCGCCATCCAGCATGCCCTGGGAAGTGTATCCTCTTACAAAACCCGAATGGAGTTGTGGGAAAAGACAGGCCAGATAGAAGGTAAACCGAGACTTGTATATGAGAACCATGCCATGCCGGTCTTTTACCGTGATGTAATGTACCGGGAGGATGAAGTCGGGAAGGATGCTACTTATCTGAAACTATATGACGGGCATGACTGGAAGTAGTTTCATGTACGGTTAAGCCATACCGACATGGAGTATCTGAGAAAGAACTGGGCCGGGAAAAAGGCATCCGCCCCGACACTGGAGAAAAGACGCAGGAAATTATATGATGGGCATGACTGGAAATGGTTCCATGTACGGTTAAGCCATACCGACATGGAGTATTTGAGAAAGAACTGGTCTGGGGAAAAGGCATCTGCCCCGACATGAGAAAGAACTGGTCCGGGAAAAAGGCATCTGCTCCGACATTGGAGAAAAGGCACAGGAAATATTTTCTGCGTTTTTCTTATACGGAAGATGTGATACTCACAAAAGCACCAGTCGAAGAACAGATTATCTGCGGTGTAGATCTGGGGATCAACACCGATGCAGTCTGTACCATTATGCGGTCGGATGGAACTGTCCTGGGAAGAAAGTTTATCGATTTTTCCAGTGAAAAAGACCGGATGTACCGTGTGCTGGGACGGATAAAGAGATTCCAGAGAGAAAGATTGCAGGAGCAGTCACAAAATATGCAAAAGAGAAGCATGCAGATGTAATTGTTTTCGAACACCTGGAGACAAAAGGAAAGATATCCGGGAGAAAGAAACAGAAACTGCATCTGTGGAAAAAACGGGATATCCAGAAACGCTGTGAACATCAGGCACACAGAAACAGAATGCGGATATCGAGGATCTGTGCATGGAATACCAGCAGGCTTGCGTATGATGGAACCGGAACAGTTATCCGTGATCCGGGAAACCACACAGAGACTGCATCTGTGGAGAAAACGGGATATCCAGAAACGCTGTGAGCATCAGGCACACAGAAACGGGATGAGAATATCAAGGATCTGCGCATGGAATACCAGCAGGCTTGCGTATGATGGAACAGGAACGGTTGCCCATGATTCAAGAAATCACAGCCTGTGTGTATTTCAGACAGGAAAACGATATAATTG
>NZ_FR886677.1:0-11972 GCF_000436615.1 Blautia sp. CAG:237 | reverse complement strand
CTGACTCTGGATCCTGTTTTCAATGTCATTCTTGATAAAGAAAGTCTGGCATTGCAGCCAACATTATCAAGATTTTTCAACCGTATGGATGAAGATACTCTGGTACAGTTTGATGACATTGATAAAAATCTTAGGGATATCATTTATTTCATAAAATGCCCGGAGCATGTGCTTCTGGATTTAGACAGTACTCTTTTTGGTACTTATGGCAGGCAGGAAGGAGAAGGATTCAACTTCCATTATCAGGCACATGGCATCCATTACTATGCTATGACGGACTGACTGGAGACCTGATAAAAGCGGAACTCCGAGATGGAACGCTCCATTGCAGCAATGGGGCAGAGAGCGGCAGATCTTATTCTTGAAGATATAGAAGCTGCTAAAGATAATAAGCCAAGTGTTCAACATATGGTATTTGGTACGAAATTGATGGAGAGAGAGACGACATAAAATAAAAGAATCAGGAGAAGAAAAATGAATCAGAAGGATTTTAAGGACAAAAGCGAATTGCAGATTTTTCTGTCGTATTTTAAACCACACAGAAAACTGTTTTTCCTGGATATGGTGTGTGCATTGGCGATTGCAATGATCGATCTGGCATTTCCGTTTATTTCCAGATGGTGTATGTACAAACTTTTGCCGGATAACGCGTGGAGAACATTCTGGACGGTAATGGCGGTGGTGTTCTGTGCCTATATTTTGCGGTCAGTTTTTACTTATATTATTACCTACTGGGGACATACATTTGGTGTTCGGATAGAGACGGATTTCAGGCGTGATCTGTTTCAGCATATTCAGGAACTGAGTTATGCATATTTTGATAATGCCCGCGTGGGACAGCTGATGAGCCAGCTCACATCGGAACTTTTTGATATTACAGAGTTTGCACATCATGCGCCGGAGGATATTTTTATTTCTACGGTGACGATTATAGGTGCATTGATCATTATGTTTACGATCCAGTGGAAACTGGCACTGGTGATCGCGGTAACGATTCCGATTTTTCTCATTGTTGTGTGGAAATGCCGTTTTTCTATGCAGAACGCATCTCGTAATGTAAAAAAAGAAATGGCAGCGATCAACACAGATTTTGAATCTGGACTTTCTGGTCTTCGTACTGCAAAGGCATTTGCAAATGAAGAAAAAGAGCTTGACAAATTTGACTCTGCAAATTTAAGTTATCGCGATTCTAAAGCGGATTTTTACAGAGCTATGGGTCGATTTAATGCAGTAATGGAATTTTTTATGTGCATTCTTTCAGCAATCGTAATTGCAGTTGGAGGTGCCCTGATTATGTCGGACCAGCTGAATATTATTGATCTGATCACATTCAGCCTGTATGTTTCAACTTTTGTGAATCCAGTAAGAAAGCTTTCGACGACAGTGGAACTGATTGCGAATGGAACTGCCAGCCTACATAGATATGTGCAATTGATGAGAACAGAAGCGATGCTGAAAGATGCTCCGGATGCAGTAGAACTTCAGAAGGTAGAAGGAAAGATTGATATTGAGCATGTGGGATTTTCCTATGAAGGTGACCATGAGGTGCTCCAAGATGTCTCACTTCATATTGTTCCGGGTGAAACGATTGCGTTTGTCGGATCTTCGGGTGGCGGCAAGACAACACTCAGTCAGCTGATCCCGAGGTTTTATGATGTGACTGAAGGAAGGATTTCTGTTGATGGTGTGGATGTGCGAAAGGCAACACAGGAATCTCTGCATAAAAATATTGGTGTGGTGCAGCAGGATGTCTTTCTTTTTGCAGACAGCATTGCAGAAAATATTCGTTACGGGAAACTGGATGCGACAATGGATGAGATCATCCGGGCCGCAAAGATGGCAGAGATTTATGATGACATCATGGAAATGCCAAAAGGTTTTGATACGAATGTCGGAGAGAGGGGCGTTCTTCTTTCTGGCGGGCAGAAGCAGAGAATTTCTATCGCACGTATTTTCCTGAAAAATCCGCCGATTTTGATTCTTGATGAAGCTACTTCCGCATTGGACAGTGTGACGGAAGCGAAAATTCAGGAAACTTTTGAGAAACTAGCAGCTGGAAGAACAACGATTATCATTGCACACAGGCTGTCTACTGTGAAAAATGCGGATAATATTGCTGTCATCGAGCAGGGGCAGATTGTCGAAAATGGAACTCATGAAGAACTGATGCAGAAAGATGGTATTTATGCTTCTTTGGTTCATACGCAGGAGTTAAAAGAGTGAGATTTACAGCGGACGGTTATGCTGAATTATATGTATAAACATAAAAATTCTGCTTGCATTTAATTGAAGAAAAGGACTGAACCCCAAAGCAAAATATGGTTGCTTTGGGGTTTCCTATTTGAAATTATAAAGACTCATCAGTAGCAATAGTAATTGGAATTTCGATATTCTCCGGTGGGCAGATATTTTTGATCAGATATTCAAATAAAGTTTTTACTAATTGATAACCCTGTTGAACAGGATTCTGTCCAAGAGCGAAATCAACAGTGCCTTGTTTGAGAAGGCGGACAGTATCAGGAGTAATATCATGGCAGATGATCTTTACCTGAGGTGATTTCTCTGCTACTTCCAATGCACTTACAACTCCTGTAACCCCACCACTTGTTAAATAAATAGCACCCAGATCCGGGTAATTATTACAATATTCTAATGTGATGCGGAAAGCATCTTCTTTTTTATCCTGATTTTCCTGTATATCAAGAATTTTGAAGTTTGAATCAACTTCTGCAAGTTTGTCCTGAAATCCACTTAAACGGTCCTGATGGCAGGATAGATTGCGAGAACTGATAATAACACCGACTTGAGTACCTGGTGGGCAAATCTTGTTTAAGAGTCCGGCAGCTGTACGACCTCCTTTATAATGATCCTGGCCTATGAAAGATAAATGATGGATTCCTTCTACTCTTGAGTTAAATGTGATAACTGCCATCTGGTTCTCGATCAGATGATTGACTCTGGAAAAAATTTGTGGATCATCCAGGGGAAAAACAGCCATACCACTGACATTCATATCAACAAGTTCGTTAATAATACTTAATTGTTCAGCAGGTTCCAGGGTTGTCATCATTTTTGTAATCACTTCAAGGCCAAACGCAGAAAATTCTTTCTGCGCAGTCTGAATTCCCTCGAGAAGCTCCAGTACAAACGGGTTATAATCTGGAGTAAGAATAATACCGATTTTAATCGGATTATTGCTGTGGACGAGGGCTTTTCCAATAAAATTAGGCTGATAATGCAGTTCAGCTGCAATTTTGAGAACTTTCTCTCTTGTGGAGTCTTTAACTCCGGGACGATTATTAAGAACTTTATCTACAGTTCCTCTGGATACATTGGCCAATGCGGCAATTTCTTTAATTGTTACGGGCATACGTGTACTCCTTCTATAAAAAAATATTGCATCTTAAGCTCTGCTTTTTTACCAAAGTGGCAAAGTGAGAAATATCCATTGCACGGATAATCAATGAAATTTAATTATAGATAGAGTTTAACATGATTTTAGGCAGATGTCTATAGTATTAATAAAAAAGTTGCACGAGCACAAAATAAAGATGAAGATTCATATAGAAAACGGAATAAATATATAATATGCACAAAAATATAAATAAAAATATATGAATTTTAAACTATTGATTACAAGAAATGAATGTGATACTATTTAAACATCAAAAAGAGCACGAGCACATAAAACAGAATACAAGAAAAATAAAGAAATGGTATAAAGAAATATACTATTTTAAAAAGCAAATAAATGTGCACGAGCACATAAATAAAAAGATTAGGAAAAGAGGTATATGGATTATGAAATTTGGAGCGTTATATTCTTATTGGGGACATGAATGGAAATGCGATTATATCGAAACAGCAAAGAGGATGCATGCATGTGGGTGTGAAGTACTTGAAGTTGGAGCGCCACATCTTTTGGAAATGACCGATGATCAGTTAAAAGAACTGAAAACTACCTGTGATGAGCTTGAAATGGAGATTACTTCTAATATCGGACCTTCCAAAGAATATGACCTGGCTTCCGAAGATCCGGCAGTTCGTGCCAATGGTGTAAAATATCTCACAGATATCCTCAGAGCAATGAAAAAGATCGGATCTAAATCTCTGGTTGGTGCAATGTATTCTTACTGGCCGTGCAAAGATTTTAAATATGATGATAAAGAGGGAGCATGGGAAAGAAGTATCCAGGGAATGAAAGAAGTTGCTAAGGTCGCAGAAGAACTTGATATTGAGTGCTGCCTGGAAGTTCTCAACAGATTCGAAACTTACATTATGACAAGCTGTGAAGAAGCTGTGGAATACTGCAAGAGAGTTGGAAGTAAAAATGTCAACATTCTTTTGGACACTTTTCATATGAATATTGAAGAAGATAATCTTCCGGATGCAATCAGAAAAGCAGGCCCGCTTCTGGGACACTTCCATGTAGGAGAAGGAAATCGAAAACTTCCTGGAATGAGTAAAGGTTCTATGCCGTGGGAGGAAATGGGAAAAGCGTTGAGAGAGATTGGATATAACAAAGCAGTTGTTGCAGAGCCGTTCCTTCTGCCAGGAGGAAGTGTTGGAGCTGATATTAAGGTTTGGAGAGATCTGAGCAATGGAGCTGATGAGGCACAGATGGATAGATATCTGACAGAATCTATGACATTCCTGAAAGAAAAATTTAACGGATAAGAGGTACTGATATGGCTGAGATAGTAATTATGGGAGAACTGCTCGTTGAGATCATGCGTGCAGAAGAAGATGTACAGTTATACGAAACCGGAAAATATTTCAGAGGACCGTTTCCAAGTGGAGCACCTGGGATTTTTGTCAGTACAGCAGCAAGGCTGGGACATAGCGCATCAATCATTTCAGGAGTAGGAAATGATGACTTTGGAAAAAATATTCTGGATCGGTTGAAAGAAGTCGGAGTAGACTGCAGCAGAATTCTGGTAAGTAATGAAGCTTCTACAGGAGCTGCATTTGTAACCTATTTCAAAAATGGTGACAGAAAATTTATTTTCCATATCAATCATACACCGGCTGTAGCAGCCAAAGCTCCAGAAAAAACAGATGACTTTAACGATACGAAATATTTTCATGTGATGGGATGTTCTTTAATGGCATCCGTAGAATTTGGAAAAGAAGTTGTAAAGACCATGCACATGTTGAAGGAAAAAGGAGCAAAAGTCAGCTTCGATCCAAATGTCAGACTGGAAATGCTGAAGGAGCCGGAGGCAATGGAAGTTGTGAAACAGGTTTACAGGGAAGCAAATATTTTTATGCCTGGAGTATCTGAATTGAAAATGATCACCGGAGAAGAGAATCTGGAAAACGCAATCAAAAAGGTGTTTGATGACAATAAAAATATGGAACTTTTAGTCCTGAAAAATAGTTCCAAAGGATCTGAAATCTATGGACCTGATGGCTTGCTGGAAAAGGTCGGAGTATATCCTGTAACACAGGTAGATGCTACGGGAGCAGGAGACAGCTATGATGCAGCATTTATCTGCGGTCTTGCCGAAGGAAAAAATGTAAAAGAAGCAGCGCAGATGGGTGCAGCAGCCGGAGCACTGAATGCAGCAGCATTTGGACCAATGGAAGGCGACATTTCCAGAGAAACTGTTGAAGAAATGATTAAGCTGCATGAAAAATAGTAGGAGGGATAACATGGGAAATTATCGCTTGGAAGTGCGAAATTTACATAAACGTTTTCCTGGAGTATATGCAATTAAAGGGGTAAGTTTTCAGGTAGCGCCGGGCGAAGTTCATGCTCTGGTAGGCGAAAATGGTGCTGGAAAATCAACTTTAATGAAGATGATCACAGGAGAATATACTCCTGATGAGGGTGAGATTTTTCATAATGGTGAACAGATAAAACCGAAATCAATTGCTGATTCACAGAAAACAGGTATATCTATGATCCATCAGGAATTAGCACCTCTTCCGGATATGACAATTGCGGATAATATATTCCTGGGTCAGGAGATCATGAAAGGAAAATTCCTGAATGATCGCGAAATGATTGAACAGACAAAAGGTATTCTTCGTGAATATGGAATGGATTTTGATCCTAAATTAAAGGTCGGAAGCTTAAGTGTAGCGCAGATTCAGATGCTTGAAATCATTAAGGCAGTAAGAAAGAATGCCGATATCATTATTATGGATGAACCTACATCTTCTCTGTCAGATGAAGAATCTCAGAAACTTTTTAAGATAATAAAAGAACTGACAGATAAAGGAGTTTCCATTATTTATATCTCACATCGTCTGGAAGAAATTCTGAAGCTGACAGACAGGATTACAGTTCTTCGAGATGGAGAGTATATTAAGACGGTTGATGCGAAAGGCGTTACACAGAATGAACTGGTAGAGATGATGGTAGGACGAAGCCTGGATCAGATCTATCCGAAGGAGAAAGTCTGTATGGGAGATGTGGTGTTCGAAGCCAAGAATCTCAGCAGAAAAGGTGTTTTTGATGATATCAGTTTTCAGGTTCATGCAGGGGAAATTGTTGGATTCTCGGGGCTGGTAGGTGCCGGACGAAGTGAGATCATGAATGCTGTCTTCGGACTGGACAAATTAGATAGTGGACAGATTTTTATGGACGGTCAGGAAATAAAGGTAAGATCGCCACAGGAAGCTATAAAAAATAAGATTGCACTGGTAAGTGAAGACAGAAAAATATACGGTCTGGTGCTATGTAGATCTATAAAAGAAAATATATCACTTCCTAATCTGCCGAAATTACACAAAAATCTGTTTATCAATTCTACAAAAGAAAAAAATGCAGTAGAGGATTACAGAAAGTCATTGGGAATTAAGTGTGCAACGACAAATGTTGCCGTAGGTACTTTATCCGGTGGAAACCAGCAGAAAGTAGTCCTGGCAAAATGGCTCCAATCAGAACCTAAATTATTGATATTAGATGAGCCGACGAGAGGAATTGATGTAGGTGCAAAATTTGAAATCTATAAAATGATGGTGGAATTAGCGAAAAAAGGTATTGCAATTATCATGATTTCATCAGAACTTCCTGAGGTAATGGGAATGAGCGACAGAATTATGGTAGTGTCAAAAGGCAGAATTACCGGAACTTATACAAAAGATGAAATTGACGCGGGCTCTGTCACACAAAATAATCTGCTTAGCAGTGCGTTACAGGAAGTGTAGGAGGTAAATATGAAACGTAAAGTTTTTGATGCAGAATTTATAAGAAAATATGGAATATTGATGGTTCTGGTCATTATGTGGGTAATCATGCTGGCGGTATCTCCTACATTCAGAACGGTATCTAATGCGGTTAATATTCTTCGCCAGGTTGCAGTGAATGGAATACTGGCTATTGGAATGACATTTGTTATCATGACAGGCGGCATTGACCTGACAGTAGGTTCTCTGGTTGCTGTTGCAGGCGTTATCAGCGGAAGTATACTGGTTGTACATCCGGAGCAGGTAATTTTGGCTGTGCTTGCAGGAATCGTAGTCTGTGGTTTGTTTGGTGCAATGAATGGATTTTTTGTAGCATATATGGAAGTTCCTGCGTTTGTAGCAACTCTGGCAGGAATGACAATTGCAAGAGGATTTGCCTATGTTTATTCAGATGGAAAGCCATATACATTAAATTCTCCGAAGTTCAGAATCATAGGCCAGGGTATGGCTCCGATCATTATTTTTCTGGCTATCTTACTGATCTGTCATATCGTACTTTCAAAAATGAAATTTGGACGTTACATTTATGCAACTGGCGGTAATATAAAAGCAGCAGAAGCATCTGGCGTAAATACAAAAAAAATACTTATGAAAGTGTATATTCTGGCAGGTACTCTTTCTGGTATTGCAGGTATTGTCCTGGCTTCAAGAACAAATTCCGGTCAGCCTGCAGTTGGAACCGGTTTTGAAACAGATGCGATCGCAGCGGCTGTAATCGGTGGAACAAGTATGACAGGTGGAATTGGAACAATACCGGGAACTCTGGTAGGTATTCTGATCATTGGAACATTAAATAACAGCTTAAACCTTTTAAATGTATCTTCCTATTATCAGCAGATCATTAAAGGAATCATTATATTAGGTGCAGTATGTTTTGATATCGTATCAAAGAAAATTCAAAATAAATAAAACGAAAGAAAGAGGGAAAAACAATGAAAGCAAGAAAGGTAATGGCAATTTTAACAGCAGTATGTATGAGCGTATCTATGGCAGGCGTAGTGAGTGCGGCAGAAGAGAACAGCGGTGCAGATCCATCTACAATTGAAAAGGCGGCAGAAGATTCCAGTGTAAAAATTGGAGTTCTCATGAAGACAATGTCTGATGCTTATTCCAACAAATTAGGTACTGCAATTCAGGATTATGTAGAAAAGAATTATCCGAATGCAGAATTATATCTGATGGATGGACAGGCAGATATTGCGAAACAGATTTCTCAGGCAGAGGATATTATTGCGAAACAGGTAGACGTAATTATCCTGAATCCACAGGATGCGGATGGTTCTGCACAGGTACTTACTCTGGCAGCAGATGCTGATATTCCGGTGGTAGAAGTTAACACGGAGACGACAAGTACAGATTATGTATCTTATGTAGGTTCCAATGACTCTGAGGCCGGAGAAATGATGGGAAATTATGTAATGGAACAGTTAGGGGATGGCGGTCAGTATGCAATTCTTGAGGGCGAAATGGGTCAGAGTGCACAGTTGCTTCGTTATCAGGGATTAGAGGAGACTATTTTAAAAGATGATAAATATGAGTGTGTTGGTACATTGTCTGCGAGCTGGCAGCGTGATAAGGCAATGTCTACTACAGAAGACTGGATTGGAAAATATCCGGATCTGAAAGCTGTTATCTGCGAAAATGATGATATGTCCATGGGCGCATTACAGGCAGCGGAAGCAGAAGGTAAAGACCTTGTTATCATTGGTGTAGATGGAATCAGTGATGCACTTCAGGCTGTAAAGGACGGAAGACTTTCTGCAAGTGTACTTCAGGATGCAGATGGACAGGCAAGTGCAGTAATTGATGTTGCAGTAAAAGTTGGTGTTGGTGAGGAAGTAGAATCAAGATATAATGTACCATTCCAGTTAATTACTGCTGACAATGTTGATGATTATTTAGAATAATTTGCAGAAATCCGCTTGAATAATTATATGGAGGAAATAATCTCATGTCACTGGTTACAACAAAAGAATTATTATTAAAAGCTCAGGAGGGTCATTACGCAGTCGGTGCTTTTAATGTAGAAAATATGGAGATGGTTCAGGCAGTAGTGGCAGCAGCAGAAGAATTAAATGCACCTGTTATTATGCAGACGACGCCTTCTACTGTGAAATATGCAGATGTAGATTACTTTTTTGCAAATGTGGCAACGGCGGCTAAAAAAGCCAAAGTTCCGGTCGTGATGCACCTGGATCATGGAAACAGTTTTGATCTGGCTATGAAAGCGTATCGTGCCGGTTACACCTCCATTATGATCGATGGGTCACATGAAAACTTTGAGGATAATATAAAAGTAACAAAATCTGTTGTAGATGCCTGCCACTCTGCAGGTGTTCCAGTAGAAGCAGAGCTTGGAAAAGTTGGCGGCAAGGAAGATGATCTGGAGGGCGGTGATGGAAATCCATATACAGTTCCTTCTGAGGCAGTTGAGTTTGTAAATGCGACAGGTGTGGATTCTCTTGCCGTTGCGATTGGAACGGCACATGGTGTATACAAGGGAACTCCGAAACTTGATGTAGACAGACTCAGTGAGATCAGAGAAGTCGTATCCATTCCGCTTGTTCTTCATGGTACCTCCGGCGTACCGGATGATGCAGTAAAAGAATGCATCAGTCGTGGAATCTGCAAGGTAAATTATGCAACAGATTTACGTATTGCTTTTACAAAGGGTGTGAGAAAATACCTTATGGAAAATCCGGATGCAATCGATCCAAAGAAATATAATGCATCAGGGCGTGAAGAAGTGAAGCAGTATGTAATGTCAAAGATCAAAGTCTGCGGAAGTGTAGATAAGGCATAAGACTGAAGCGGGGAGAAGATTATGATTACTACGGTGACTATGAATGCTTCAATCGACAAGGCATATTTTATGGATCATACGATTGAAAATGGGACTGTCATGCGAGTTGCCAGATGCAGGAATTCAGCAGGTGGAAAAGGTCTGAATGTGGCCCGGGCGATTAAGCTGTGCGGGGAAAAAGTACAGGCAACAGGAATTACTAGTGGATTTAACGGACAGTATCTGGAATCCATGCTTGCCCGGGATGGGATTGCATATCATTTCGGACATATGGAAGGAGAAACGAGATGCTGTATCAATATTCTGGATGAAGGATATGGTTCTACGGAGTATCTGGAGCCAGGATCAGAGATTTCGGCAGAAGAAGAGGCAAGGTTTATAGAGCAATTGCCAGAGATTGTGAAAGACAGTGAGATCGTTACAATTTCCGGAAGTGTTCCATGCGGAATGGGAAAAGATATTTATGCCAAGATCATTACAAAGCTGAAAGAGGCTGGTAAAAAAGTTATTCTGGATACCAGTGGCGTTCTTTTACAGGAAGGAATGAAAGCAGCACCAACATTGGTGAAACCGAATCAGGATGAACTGGAACTGCTGTTTGATACTAAAATACACTCTATGGATGAAGTAATAAAATATGCAGTTGAAATTCATGAATCAGGAATTCCGTATGTGGCAGTTTCGCTGGGTGGAGAAGGAGCACTTCTTGTGTGTGAAGAAGGTATTTATCATGGAAAACCTCCCAAAATCCAGGTGGTAAATACCGTTGGCTGTGGTGATTCTATGGTTGGTGGCTTTGCAGTTGCTCTTAAGAGAAATTACAGGGCAGAAGAGGCATTGAGTTATGCTGTGGCAGTATCAGCAGCAAATGCACTTTCTCCAAATACGGGAGATTTTGATCCCGTAGAATATCAGAAGATATATGACAAAGTTGTTGTCGAAAAGCTAAGATAAGGATATACTTATCCGGGACTTTTTAAAGTCCCGGATAGTGCATCTTGAGCAAATAATATATACAAACACAAAAATATAAAAAATTTTAAAAATCTGCTTGCATTTTCCGGAAAATGTGGTATTATAGTTAGTGCATTACAGATGCGGGTGTAGTTCAATGGTAGAACACCAGCCTTCCAAGCTGGATACGTGGGTTCGATTCCCATCACCCGCTTTTTTTGTTGCGATAAAGCACCGATTTCTTAGAAATTGGTGTTTTTTGTATACTGGAAAAATTCAGGAATAGCTGTTAATATGAAGAAAAAGCAAAGGAGCGATCGGGATGAAAGATTATGCAACGGGGATCCAGCATGTAGGAATTCCTACGAAGGATATGGATGCAACAAAAAAGTTTTATGAGGATCTGGGATTTGAAGCTGCGTTTGAGACAGTGAATGACGGAGCGAGGGTATGTTTCCTCAAAATGCACAATCTGGTTATGGAAGTTTATGAGTCGGAGGATGCAGCAGGAAAAATCGGTGCCATTGAGCATGTTGCGATCGATGTCACAGATATTGAGCAGGTTTATAAGGAAATCTGCGATAAAAATATGAACACACTGCAGGACGAGATCCATTTTCTTCCATTCTGGGATAATGGTGTCCGTTTCTTCACGATCAAAGGACCGAATGAAGAGAAAATAGAATTCAGCCAGTTTCTGTAAGATTTACAGAATTGGACAAATATGAAATGAAAACTCCCCGGTGGACCGCTAACCTCTATATATGAGGGGACGATCTGCCGGGGAGTTTTTTATTGCATTGTAATCAAAAAGACACTAGTTGTGTATTTATTGATTAATAGAATTATCCTTCGATCACTTTCCTGATTGCATCATACAGCTCATCATAAGTCTCGTATGCCGGGATTTCCGGGTATTCGGATTTGATGGCGTCGGTGCTCTTGAAGAGGAAGCCTGCTTTGCTTGCCTGGATCATGCCGAGGTCGTTGTGGCTGTCGCCGCTGGCGATGGTGTCGT
>NZ_FR886676.1:0-41899 GCF_000436615.1 Blautia sp. CAG:237 | reverse complement strand
ATGTATCTGCTAAGGACCTTGGAACAGGTAAAGAGCAGCACATCACAATCACAGCAGGTTCCAACATGTCTGATTCCGAGATCGACAAAGCAGTCAAAGAAGCTGCTGAGTTCGAAGCTCAGGATAAGAAACGTAAAGAGGGAATCGACACAAGAAACAACGCAGACTCCATGGTATTCCAGGTTGAAAATGCACTCAAAGAAGCTGGCGACAAGATCGACGCTAACGACAAAGCAGCAGTTGAGACAGACCTGAACGCACTCAAAGATCTGCTTGCCCAGACAGCAAACGCAGAACTGACAGATGCTCAGATCGCAGACATCAAAGCAGCTCAGGAAAAGATGATGGAAAGTGCTCAGAAGCTTTTCGCTAAAATGTATGAGCAGACACAGCAGGCAGGCGGCCAGGCTGGTCCGAACCCGGGAGCAGGCGCAGCTCAGGGTGGAAATGAAGCAGGCTATGGCGATGATGTTGTAGACGCTGACTACAAAGAAGTCTAAATAAAAGTTACTGAGAACCAGACAGTAAAGTAAAAACAATAAGCCTCCGGCGCACACATTCCGTCTGCGCGGGAGGCATCTTGGATATAAGAAAAATAAAACTAATAACACATATAGGAAAGAGAAAAGATGGCTGATAAAAGAGATTACTATGAGGTCCTGGGTGTCAGCAAGACTGCCAGTGAATCAGAACTGAAGAGCGCATACCGAAAATTAGCCAAGAAATATCACCCGGACGTAAACCCGGGAGATAAAGAAGCAGAGGCCAAATTCAAAGAAGCAACAGAAGCATACAGTGTCTTAAGTGATGCAGACAAACGTAGACAGTACGACCAGTTTGGTCACGCTGCATTTGAGCAGGGCGGCGGTGGAGCCGGCGGCTACGGTGGATTTGGCGGTTTCGATGGCGCAGATATGGGAGATATTTTTGGAGACATTTTCGGAGATCTGTTTGGAGGCGGCGGAAGACGCCGTGCCAACAACGGACCGATGAAAGGTGCCAATTTACGTGCCCGTGTAAATATTACTTTTGAAGAAGCTGTATTCGGCTGTGACAAAGAACTGGAGATCGTGCTTAAGGACGAATGTACCACCTGTCATGGAACAGGAGCAAAACCAGGAACACAGCCAACTACCTGTCCGAAATGTAAAGGAGAAGGTCAGATCGTCTATACACAGCAGTCCATGTTTGGTATGGTCCGTAATGTACAGACCTGTCCGGACTGTAACGGATCTGGTAAGATCATCAAGGATAAATGCAGTGCCTGCCATGGAACAGGATATACTTCCGCACGTAAGAAGATCCAGGTTTCCATCCCGGCCGGTATCGACAACGGACAGAGCATCCGTATCCGTGATAAGGGTGAACCAGGAACCAATGGCGGACCGAGAGGCGACCTTCTCGTAGAAGTAAATGTAGCGCGTCACCCGATCTTCCAGAGACAGGATATGAATATCTTCTCTACCGCACCGCTGACTTATGCACAGGCAGCACTGGGTGGTGAGATCCATATAAATACTGTTGATGGTGACGTTGTATACGAAGTAAAACCAGGAACACAGACCGACACACGTATCCGTCTCAAGGGTAAGGGTGTTCCATCCCTGAGAAACAAGAATGTCCGTGGTGACCACTACGTTACCCTGATCGTTCAGGTTCCGACCAAACTCAATGAGGAAGCCAAAGAAGCACTCCGCAAGTTCGACGAAGCCTGCGGAAACGTCAACCTCGATGAGAAAAAAGGCGGTTCCGAGAAGTCCGAAAAGAAGAAAAAGAGTTTTATGGATAAACTCAAAGAAACTTTTGAGGACTAAAAAGTTTAAGGAAAAGAGGGTTTCCCTCTTTTCTTTTTTTGTGGTTTCATGTATATTAGATACCAGGGTTAAAAGAACAAAAGCTTGCTGCGGAACAATCCGTAAGTATCGTAAAATTGTCGCATATAATAGACAGGAGATTAAAATATATGAAGTGGAATCGTTTTACCATTAAAACAAAAACAGAAGCAGAGGACATGATCATCTGCACACTGGCAGAGATCGGCGTAGAGGGTGCTGAGATCCAGGACCATCAGCCGCTCACAGAAGAAGATAAAGCTCAGATGTTCGTTGATATCATGCCGGAAGGACCGGCAGATGACGGGATCGCATATCTGAATTTTTATCTGGAAGAAGATGCCGACAAGGAGAGCATTCTTCGTGATGTAAGAAACGCACTGGAAGAACTGCGTACTTTCATGGACATCGGAGAAGGCACGATCGAAGAATCCGAGACAGAAGATAAGGACTGGATCAACAACTGGAAAGAATTTTTCCATCAGTTCTATGTAGATGATATCCTGATCGTTCCATCCTGGGAAGAAGTCAAAGAAGAAGATAAGGACAAAATGATCCTTCACATTGACCCGGGTACAGCATTTGGAACCGGTATGCACGAGACAACACAGCTCGTGATCCGTCAGCTCAAGAAATATGTGACCCGCGGCGCAGAGATCCTCGATGTAGGAACAGGAAGCGGAATCCTTGGAATCACAGCACTTAAACTCGGTGCAGGACATGTTGTCGGAACAGACCTTGATCCATGTGCAGTTTCTGCTGTACAGGATAACAAAGAAGCAAACCAGATCGAAGATGATTCTTTTGATATGATGATCGGAAACATCATCGATGACGTTGAAGTACAGAATGAAGTCGGATATGAGAGATACGATATCGTAGCTGCAAACATCCTTGCAGATGTTCTCGTTCCGCTGACACCGGTCATCGTTCATCAGATGAAAAAAGGTGCATACTACATCACTTCCGGAATCCTTGATGTCAAGGAAGAAGTTGTCAGAGAAGCAGTAGAGAAGGCCGGTCTTACTCTGGTAGAAGTTACAAAGCAGGGCGAATGGGTCTGCGTAACTGCAAGAAAGGACTGATTTCATGCAGAGGTTTTTTGTAGAACCGCATCAGATTGATGAGGAAGCGCACCAGATCCATATCACAGGGACCGATGTGAACCATATCGCCAATGTCCTTCGTATGAAACAGGGAGAGGAACTGTGGATCAGCGACGGCGGCAAATGTGAATACCGCTGTACGATCGAGGCTTTTGAGCCGGACGAGGTGCTCCTTCACATCATTTATTCTCAGGAGCCGGATTATGAGCTCCCAAGCAGGATTTATCTGTTCCAGGGCCTGCCGAAAGCGGATAAGATGGAACTGATCATACAGAAAGCAGTCGAGCTTGGCGCATACGAAGTCATTCCGGTGGAGACCAGACGCTGTGTCGTCAAACTGGATGGCAAAAAGGCCGCCAAAAAAGTCGACCGCTGGCAGCAGATTGCAGAGAGCGCGGCGAAGCAGTCCAAGCGAATGCTGATCCCGCATGTACATGAGGTTATCACCTTTAAAGAAGCCCTGAAATATGCAGAATCCATGGATATCCGTCTGATCCCTTACGAACTTGCAAAGGGAATGCCAGAGACAAAGGAAATCCTTGCGGCGATAGAACCGGGACAGTCCATCGGGATCTTCATCGGACCGGAGGGCGGTTTCGAAGAAAAAGAAGTAAAAGCTGCGATCGAAGGAGGAGCGAAGCCGATCACCCTCGGACGACGGATCCTCCGCACAGAGACAGCAGGACTTGCGATTCTGTCTGTCCTCATGTTCCAGCTTGAAAATTAATACGGATACAATAATAAAGAGGAAATTATGGAAGTTTATTTTGATAATTCCGCCACCACCAGATGCTACGATTCCGTCAAAGACATCGTAGTAAAGACCATGACAGAGGACTTCGGAAATCCATCTGCCATGCATCTCAAGGGTGTAGATGCGGAGAAATATGTAAAAGAAGCAACAAAGACGATCGCCGGAATCCTGAAAGTACAGGAAAAAGAGATTCTGTTTACTTCCGGTGGTACAGAATCTGACAACCTTGCACTTATCGGTGGTGCAATGGCAAACAAACGAAACGGAAACCACATCATCATCACATCTGTAGAGCATGCGGCGGTCAGCCAGCCGGCACTGTACCTTCAGGAGCAGGGATTTGAGATCACCTACCTCCCGGTAGACGCACAGGGCAGAGTGAAGATGGAAGCACTGGAAGCCGTTCTGAGACCAGACACGATCATGGTATCTACCATGCTTGTAAATAACGAAGTCGGTGCAGTGATGCCGGTCGAGGAGATCGCCAGGATGGTCCATGAGAAGAGCCCGAGGGCGCTCTATCACGTGGATGCGATCCAGGGATTCGGCAAATACCGTATCTATCCGAAAAAAATGGGGATCGACCTTCTCGCAGTCAGTGGACACAAGATCCACGGGCCGAAAGGAATCGGTTTCCTGTACATCAATGAGAAAGTCAAGATCATCCCGCAGATCCTTGGCGGCGGTCAGCAGAGCGGCATGCGTTCAGGAACCGACAACGTACCTGGGATCGCCGGACTTGGTGTGGCAGCCGGACAGATTTACAAGAATCTGGATGAGAATGTAGAGCATATGTATCAGCTCAAAGAGCACATTGCCGAGGGACTTTCCCAGATCGAAGACATCCGCATCAACGGAATGCCGCTCCGTGAGGGCGCACCGCAGATCTTAAGTATCAGCGTGATGGGCGTTCGAAGCGAAGTCCTGCTTCATTCCCTGGAAGATAAGGGGATCTACATTTCCGCAGGAAGCGCATGCTCCAGCCACAAGAGAAAACCAAGCGCAACTTTAAGTGCCATGGGAATGTCCAAGGACCAGATCGAAAGCACCGTCCGCTTAAGTTTCTGTGAAGAAAATACCATCGAAGAAGCAGACTATTTCCTGGAAACCATGAAAACTCTGGTTCCGATGCTCAGACGATATTCAAGAAAATAATCAGGAGGAACAGTATGATATTTCATGCATTTTTGATCAAATATGCAGAGATCGCCATCAAGGGAAAAAACAGATATCTTTTTGAAGATGCCCTTGTAAAGCAGATGAAACTGGCTCTGGAGCCGGTAGAAGGCGAATTTACAGTAACCAAGGAACAGGGCCGTGTATACGTGTTCTGTCCGGAGAAATATGATTTTGACGAGGCTGTGGAGGCTCTGCAGCGAGTATTTGGTATCGTAGGTATCAGCCCGGTCGTGATCTACGAAGATCAGGGATTTGACCAGATGGCAAAAGATGTCGTATCTTATATGGAAGCAAGATACCCGGGATATGCCGGAAGCTTCAAAGTCTACACAAGAAGAGCCAAGAAATCCTACCCGATCACTTCCATGGAAGTCAGCGCAGGAATCGGAGAAAAGATCCTGGATGCATTCCCGGAGGCATCTGTAGATGTACATCATCCGGAAATGACACTGTCCGTAGAGATCCGTGACAAGATCTATGTATATTCCGAGACTCTTCCAGGACCGGGAGGAATGCCGATCGGAACAAACGGCAAGGCAATGCTCCTTCTTTCCGGCGGTATCGACAGCCCTGTTGCCGGCTACATGATCGCAAAACGTGGTGTCAAGATCGAAGCCGTTTATTTTCACGCTCCGCCGTACACCAGCGAGCGTGCAAAACAGAAAGTTGTAGATCTTGCAAAACTGGTAGCACGCTACAGCGGACCGATCCGTCTGCACGTGGTCAATTTTACAGATATCCAGCTTTATATTTACGATCAGTGCCCGCATGAAGAACTGACGATCATCATGCGCCGTTACATGATGCGTATCGCAGAGCATTTTGCACGCAAGGATAAATGCCTTGGTCTGATCACAGGAGAGAGCATCGGACAGGTAGCGAGCCAGACTTTACAGAGTCTTGCTGCAACAGATGAGGCATGCGAGCTTCCTGTATACCGCCCGGTTATCGGATTTGACAAGGAGGAGATCGTTCAGATTTCCAGAAAGATCAACACATTCGAGACTTCTATCCAGCCGTTTGAAGACTGCTGTACGATTTTTGTTGCAAAACATCCTGTAACAAAACCAAACCTCAAAGTGATCCGCAGATCCGAGGAGAAACTGAACGAGAAGATCGACCAGCTGATGGAAGAAGCACTGGCCACAACAGAAATCATCGAAATCCAGTAAAAAAGCAAAATAAAAACAGCTTCATATGTGGTCACACAATGAAGCTGTTTTAAAATCTGGTATGTCCGGTCAGAAACCGGCACGATGCAGAATCACTCAATAACATATGGCTCAACAACAGCCAGGATTGTATCGAGAGCACTTCCCTCTGCGTGGATGTTCAGGTTGATCGGTTTGGAAAGATCCAGACTGAAGATACCCATGATAGATTTGGCATCGATCACATATCTTCCGGAAACCAGATCAAAATCGCAGTCGAATTTGCTGATCTCGTTCACAAATGCCTTCACTTTATCGATTGAGTTCAGAGAAATCTTTAATGTTTTCATTATGATAAATCCTCCTTTATTATTAGTAAAGTAACTGCTCACCGGTAGTATCCCGCGAGGTGTTTTGCCATGGATATGGCAAAATCCCGAGACATACAGGGCAAAATGCTATCACCGAAGGTGATGTGGAATGCATTTTGACCAAGTTACTGTGAACAAAGTGAACAGTAACTCTTTCAAGAGTAATCTTACCTGTACCCCCTGAAAAAGTCAAGGGAAAATATAATGAAATTTCAATGAAAAACATAACAAAGTCTGAAAAAATAAAACAACTAAAAGAATGATCGAGGTAAAATATGAGTAAAAAAGTTGCCCTTCACAACCTGGGCTGCAAAGTAAATGCATACGAAGTAGAGGCCATGCAGCAGCTTCTGGAAAAAGCAGGATATGAGATCGTTCCTTTTGAAGAAGGGGCGGATATTTATCTGATCAATACCTGCACAGTCACCAATATCGCAGACCGTAAATCCAGACAGATGCTCCACAAAGCAAAAAAAATGAATCCGGATGCCATTGTCGTGGCAACAGGATGTTATGTCCAGACAGATACACAGAAACTGGAGGCGGACAGTGCTGTGGACCTGATCCTTGGAAACAACCAGAAAAAACAGATCGTAGAAGCTCTCGAGGAATACGAAAAAGAACATGCCAAGAAGGTAAAAGTCATCGAGATCAACAAGACAAAGGAATACGAGGAGCTTTCCATCGGTTACACCGCAGAACATGTGCGTGCCTATATCAAAGTCCAGGATGGATGCAACCAGTTCTGTACTTACTGTATCATCCCGTATGCAAGAGGCCGTGTGCGCAGCAGAAAGATCGCAGAGGTCCTTGAGGAA
Organism: Blautia sp. CAG:237; assembly: GCF_000436615.1. NCBI lineage: Bacteria > Bacillati > Bacillota > Clostridia > Lachnospirales > Lachnospiraceae > Blautia > Blautia sp. CAG:237. The sequence goes on along the minus strand of NZ_FR886676.1, from coordinate 34,688 downwards.
GTACGTACCCTTGCGGCAAGAGGTTACAAAGAAGTTGTCCTTACAGGGATCCATTTGAGCTCCTATGGATTGGATTTCCCGAAGGAAGAAAGAGAAAGTCTCCTGTCACTGATCCAGGCAGTGCATGAAGTGGATGGGATTGCCCGGATCCGTCTGGGATCACTGGAGCCGCGTATCATTACAGAAGAATTCATGGAGGGGATCTCCGCTCTTCCGAAGGTATGCCCGCATTTCCACCTTTCCCTGCAGAGCGGCTGTGACAAGACCCTCAAGAACATGAACCGCAGATACAGCGCACCGGAATATGCAGAGAAATGCGAACTGATCCGCAGATTTTATCCGGCACCGGCACTGACAACAGATGTGATCGTAGGCTTCCCGATGGAGACAGAGGAAGATTTCGAAGATTCTTATGAATTTGTAAAAAATATTCATTTCTACGAGACACATATTTTTAAATATTCCAGAAGACAGGGAACCAAAGCCGCAGCTATGGATGGACAGCTTACAGAAGCAGTCAAGGCACAGCGAAGTGAAAAAATGCTGAAACTGCATGAGATTCGTGCAAAAGAATACGAAACCGCCATGATCGGCAGGACTCTGGAACTGCTCCTTGAAGAAGAAGTGGAGATCGGCGGTAAAACCTATTTTATGGCGCACAGCAAAGAATATGTACGTGCAGTCATCGAGAAGACAGATGCACACAAAGTCAACGATCTCGTAAAGGCAAAAGCAGTTGATTTTGCAGATGAGCATGTGCTTCTTGCAATTTGTGAAGATTTATATTAAAATAAAAAAGAAATCTTATTAAGGACGTGAGAGAAAATGGCAGAAAACAATTTAGGAAATACACAATATTTCAAAACCAAACCGGATCAGGAACTGGAAGTAAAGGAAGTCCTGGACCTGGTTTACAACGCAATGGATGAGAAGGGATATAATCCGGTCAATCAGATCGTAGGTTATATTATGTCCGGTGATCCGACTTACATCACCAGCCACAAAGGCGCCAGAAGCATGATCATGAAAGTTGAGAGAGATGAACTGGTAGAGGAACTGTTAAACGAGTATATCAAGAACAAATCCTGGGAACGTTAGTATGCGGATTCTTGGACTGGATTATGGATCTAAGACAGTCGGCGTGGCAGTCAGTGACCCTTTGGGACTGACTGCCCAAAGACTGGATACGATCTGGAGAAAACAGGAAAACAAGCTGCGTAAGACCCTTGCGAGCATTGAAGCTCTGGTAGAAGAATACGGTGTAGAGCGGATCGTGGTCGGTTATCCGAAGAACATGAATAACACCGTGGGGGAACGTGCAGAGAAAGCGCTGGAGTTTGGCGAGATGCTGAAGAGACGTACCGGGCTTGAGGTTGTCATGTGGGACGAAAGACTGACAACTGTAGAAGCAGATCGAACTCTCATGGAGGCGGGCGTGCGGAGAGAAAACCGTAAGCAGTATCTGGATGGACTTGCAGCAGTTTTTATTTTACAGGGATATCTTGATTCTCTGGTGATGAAATAAGGGTGACAAAATGGAAAAAATCAAATTTCAGTCTCCGGACGGAACAGTAGAAGAATTTTATATCGAAGAGCAGACGATGATAGGAGGAGTATCCTATCTTCTGGTATCAGACTCTATGGATGAGGAAGCAACTGCATATATCCTTAAGGATGTTTCCGCAGGCACAGAGCCGGAAGCCTGCTATGAGATGGTAGAAGACGACGAAGAACTGCAGGCAGTTTATAAAGTTTTTGAGCAGATGCTTGATGACGTAGATCTTGAAATGTAAGCAAAATCAAAAATATAATCTGCAAGGCAAATTTGGAAGGAATGCCCACGGTATTCCTGCATTAGTGTGCACAAAATGCACGGAATAATATGGAGGTGCTTGATTGAAGAGTGAAAATAATGTAACTGAAAATACAGCCGAAGCAAAAGAAACTCAACGAAAATACAGTAGTTACGACAGAAGACCAAACGATAACAAAAGACCGACAAACAGAAAAAACAATTATCGTTACAATAAGCAGCAGAGAAATAACAGACACAACGACAAAAACAGCGACAGAAACGACAACAGAAATGACAAGACAGACAGAAGCGAGCGGAACAGCAGATCTAATTTCAGAAGCGGCCAGTCCAAAGCACCGGCAAAAGCTGCTCTCAAGGCACCTGCCAAAGTCCAGAACAGAAATACAGGCAAGCGAGGACGCAAGAGTGCTTCTAAACTCAAGATCATTCCGTTAGGCGGATTGGAGCAGATCGGAATGAACATCACCGCTTTTGAGTACGGTGACAGCATTGTGGTCGTAGACTGCGGTCTTTCCTTCCCGGAGGATGACATGCTCGGAATCGACCTTGTTATCCCGGATGTGACCTACCTTAAAGAAAATATTTCCAAGGTCAAGGGATTTGTGATCACACATGGACATGAGGACCATATCGGAGCTCTTCCTTATGTACTCAAGGAAGTTAATGTCCCGATCTATTCCACCAAACTGACACTGGGGCTGATCACAAACAAACTCAAAGAACACAATCTGGTGCGTTCCACCAAGCTCAAGGAAGTAAAACACGGACAGGTCATCAACCTCGGTGATTTTGCGATCGAATTTATCAAGACAAACCACAGTATCCAGGATGCATCTGCCCTGGCAATCTATTCTCCGGCAGGAATTGTAGTCCATACAGGAGACTTCAAGGTTGACTATACACCGGTATTCGGAGATGCGATCGACCTGCAGCGTTTTGCTGAGATCGGCAAGAAGGGTGTCCTTGCCCTGATGTGCGACAGTACCAATGCAGAACGTCCGGGCTTCACAATGTCTGAGCGTACCGTTGGTAAAGTGTTTGACAGCCTTTTTAACGAACACAGAAGCGCAAGGATCATCATTGCGACATTTGCATCCAATGTAGACCGTGTACAGCAGATCATCAATACAGCATACCGCTTCGGACGTAAGGTAGCCGTAGAGGGACGCAGTATGGTCAATATCATTTCAGTGGCGTCTGAACTTGGCTATTTACGTATCCCGGAGAATACACTGATCGAGATCGACCAGGTCAAGAATTACCCGGATGATAAGGTAGTCCTGATCACGACAGGAAGCCAGGGTGAGTCCATGGCGGCTCTTTCCCGTATGGCTGCAAATATCCACAAGAAGATCACGATCAAGCCAAATGATACGATCATTTTCAGTTCCAACCCGATCCCTGGAAATGAGAAGGCAGTATCCAAGGTTATCAACGAGCTCTCCATGAAGGGTGCGAAGGTTATCTTCCAGGATGTCCACGTTTCCGGACATGCCTGCCAGGAAGAGATCAAACTGATCTATTCCCTTGTCAAACCGAGATATGCGATCCCGGTCCATGGAGAATATCGTCATCTGACAGCGCAGAAGCATGTTGTAGAGGATCTTGGGATCCCGAAAGAAAATATCTTTATCCTGGCATCCGGGAATGTTCTGGAGATGGATGAATACAGCGCAGAGGTGACAGGTTCCGTACACACAGGAGCGATCCTTGTCGACGGACTTGGTGTTGGTGATGTCGGAAACATCGTACTCCGTGACCGCCAGCATCTGGCTGAGGATGGAATCATGATCGTAGTCATGACACTGGAACGTCACAGCAATGTGGTTCTTGCAGGACCGGATATCGTGTCCAGAGGATTTGTCTATGTAAGGGAATCCGAGGATCTTATGGAACATGCCAAGGAAGTTGTGGAATCCGCACTGGATTCCTGCCTGGAACGAAATATCACCGACTGGGGCAAGATCAAGAATGTAGTAAAGGATGCACTCAGCGAGTTCCTCTGGAAACGTACCAAGAGAAGCCCGATGATTCTTCCGATCATCATGGAGGCATAAACAATACAGATGGAAACAGTAAACAGGAATATTCATGCGCTTCTGAATTCGATCCAGAAGTGCCAGGTATACAAAGATTTCAAGAAACAGGAAGCAATTCTGAACAAAAATCCGGAACTGGCGCAGAGAGTACAGCATTTTCGTGCTGAGAACTTCAAACTTCAGAATGAGGGAGATCCGGAGAATATCCTGGCAAAAGCAGAACAGCTTGCCAGAGAATCCGAGGAACTCCGCAGCTTTCCGGAAGTAAATGCCTATCTGGATGCAGAGCTTGCTCTGTGCAGGATGATGCAGAAAATCTGCAGGACACTGACAGACGGCATAGAGATGAATATTCCCCGGATCTAAGAAAGGAGAACCAATATGGGAGACACGAGAGACCGGATGGGGGCGGCCGGCGTAGCAGTGGCAGGAGGATTTTTTAAGATCGCACTGTATGTCTGCGTGGCAGTTCTGATCATCTGGATCGGTAAGGTCACATATCAGTTCGGCTATGACATTTTTAACCAGCATGCGATGAGCCCAGGAGAAGGGCAGGAAGTAACGGTTGTCATCAAGGAAGATGCGACCAGTTATGACATTGCGAAGACTCTCAAGAGCAAGGGCCTGATCGATAATGCGCTGGTGTTTGTGGTCCAGGAGAAACTGTCTAACTACAGTGGCAAGATGAGACCGGGAACCTACCTTCTCAGCACTGCCTATACACCGAACAGGATCATGGGAATCCTGGCAGGGGATGCAGAGCAGGAGGGAGTTACTTCGTGATCGTAGAGGAGAGAATGCGTGCATATATCAATTCTCTCGATACGGGCAATACACCATTTCTTGAAGAACTGGAACGTTTTGCCCTGGAGAATGAAGTTCCGATCATACGTAAAGAAATGCAGAGTTTCATGAAGGTACTGCTTGCGGTCAAACGGCCGATGCAGGTTTTGGAGGTGGGGACAGCCGTTGGCTTCTCCACACTTCTTATGTGTGAGTACGGACAGCCGGATATGCATATCACAACGATAGAAAACTATGAAAAGAGAATTCCCATCGCAAGAGAAAATTTCCGCAAAGCCGGAAAGGAACACAGGATCACTTTTCTGACAGGAGATGCAGGTGAGATCCTTCCGACACTTTTGGGACGATATGACCTGATTTTTATGGACGCAGCCAAGGGACAGTATATTCACTGGCTTCCAGATGTGGTACGTCTGCTTGCACCGGGAGGAATCCTTCTGTCGGATAACGTGCTTCAGGAGGGCGAACTGATCGAATCCCATTATCTGGTAGAGCGTAGAAACCGCACGATCTACAAAAGGATGCGGGAATATCTCTATGAACTGAAACACCATCCGCAGCTTCTTACCAGCATCGTGCCGCTGGGGGACGGGATTTCACTTAGTGTAAAACAGGAAAGAGGAAATTATGAGAAAAATTGAATTACTGGTGCCGGCGAGCAGCCTTGAGGTCCTCAAGATCGCAGTCATCTTCGGCGCAGATGCAGTATATATCGGCGGTGAAGCCTTCGGTCTCCGCGCCAAAGCCAAGAACTTTTCCCATGAAGATATGGCAGAGGGGATCGCTTTTGCCCATGAGCATGGAGTGAAAGTTTATGTCACAGTGAATATTCTTGCACACAATGGAGACCTTCCGGGAGTCAGAGAATATCTTCAGGAACTCAAGGAATTAAAACCGGATGCACTTATCATCGCAGACCCGGGAATCTTTACCTATGCGCGTGAGATCTGCCCGGAGATCGAGTGCCATATCAGTACACAGGCAAACAATACAAACTATGAAACCTACAGATTCTGGTACCGCCTTGGAGCGAAGCGTGTTGTAACAGCGCGTGAGCTTTCCCTCAAGGAGATTCAGGAGATCCGTGCAAATATCCCGGATGACATGGAGATTGAAACTTTTGTTCACGGTGCCATGTGCATTTCCTATTCCGGACGCTGCCTGCTCAGCAACTATCTGGTAGGAAGAGATGCCAACCAGGGAGCCTGTACACATCCATGCCGATGGAAATATTCCATCGTTGAGGAGAAACGCCCAGGCGAGTACATGCCAGTCTTTGAGAACGAGAGAGGAACCTACATCTTTAACTCCAAGGATCTGTGCATGGTAGAACACATGGATGATGTCCTGAACAGCGGTATCGACAGCCTCAAGATCGAGGGACGTATGAAAACAGCCCTCTACGTAGCGACTGTTGCAAGAACCTACCGCAAGGCGATTGACGATTATCTGGAATCACCGGAGAAATACAAGGTAAACATGTCCTGGTATCAGGAGCAGATCTCAAACTGCACCTACCGTCAGTTTACGACAGGATTCTTCTACGGCAAGCCAGATGAGAATACGCAGATCTATGATAATAATACCTATGTTAAGGAATATACTTATCTTGGATATGCAGAGGAAGTTGATGAAAACGGCATCGCACATATCACCCAGAGAAATAAATTTACTGTAGGTGAGACCATCGAGATCATGAAACCAGATGGCAGAAATATCGAAGCTACGGTGAAGGCGATCTATGATGAAGATGGAAATTCCGTCGAGAGCGCACCGCATCCGCAACAGAAACTCGCGGTGGATCTTGGAGTTGAAATTGAGAAATATGATCTCTTGAGAAGATCTGAAGCATAGGAGATTTTGAAGCTTTCAAACTGTAGAGTAAGCCCATGGCAAATGCTGTGGGCTTATTCTATGTTCTGAATTATGCGTCGATGCATCGGAACTGGAAGTTAGCATATTTTCCGATGTAGAAATCTGTTATGAATGTTGTTTTGTGCTTCATTTATCTGAGCGGCTGTGAATGAGCTTTGTGTTATTATCTGTAGTTGAACAATTTCTTTAGCTTCTCCAACGCATTCTTCTCAATTCTAGACACATACGACCGGCTGATCCCGAGCTGTGTGGCAATCTCCCTCTGCGTCTGCTCCTCAATCCCAAACAACCCATACCTTAAACAAATAACCTGATACTCTTTCTCGGAAAGCGTATCTTTCAAAACAGAAAGCAAAAACCTGATATCCTCTCTTGTAGAATACTCCTCTACAATATCTACCGGCGGGCTTTCGATAATATCCAGCAGGCTGATCTCATTCCCTTCTTTATCCGTCCCGATCGGTTCGTACAGGGAAATCTCCCTGGAATGTTTTTTCTTAGAGCGAAACATCATCAGAAGTTCGTTATCAATACAGCGTGCGGCATAGGTAGAAAGCCTTGCGCAGCGTGTGTGGTCAAAAGTAGATATCGCTTTGATAAGTCCGATCGTTCCTATAGAGATCAGATCTTCGAGGTCTTCCCCGGAGTTCTGATATTTTTTTGCAATGTGGGCGACCAGGCGGAGATTTCGTTCGATAAGAATGTTTTTTGCATCCAGATCCCCCTCCTGACAGCGGTGAAGATATATTTTTTCCTGAGCGGAAGTCAAAGGTTTCGAAAAAGTCTTCAAATATCCACCTCGAAAGGGGGTGTTCCTTATAGTTTATGTCTGAGACAGGTTCTGCGTGCTTTTCCAAAAAAATAATATAGAAGATTTGAAGGCAGGGTAAAAAGAAAAATGTCCTGTAAAAATATTATGAATGTTTACATAAACGTTTATATACAAAGCAACAAAAAAAGATGCTGAAATTCAATTTGAACGTCAAAAACTATATGCATAATATACAAAAAACTAGAAAATAACTCGTTGATTTTGACGAAAAAGAGAACTTTACTAAAGAAAATATAAAAATACTATTGAAATATTTACATTATCGTTTAAAATATAAAACATCAACAGGGACACAGAATCCCAACGACAGAAGCGAATGTGTCTGTCAGAACAATTAAAAAACAGGAGGGTTTTAAAATGAAAAAAAGATTACTGGTGGCATTATTAGGAGCAGCAATGGCAGTTTCTGCAATGGGAAGTGTAAGCGTTATGGCTGCAGAGAGTGAAGAGGCGCTTCCAGGCGGCGGCTCCAATATTATTTATGTTATCACACCATCCGTTTCCAACCCGGCATTCAAAACAGAAGCAGACATCGCAACAAAGACAGCAGAAGATCTCGGCTATGAAGTAAAAGCTGCATCACACGATGATGACCCGACAAAACAGACAGAATTATTTGACAGTGCAATTGCCGACAAGGCTGCAGCGATCATCTGTGACAATGCAGGTGCAGATGCAACGATTGAAGCAGTAAAGAAAGCGAGAGAAGCAGGGATCCCGACCTTCCTGATCGACCGTGAGATCAACGAAGACGGTGCAGCAATTTCTCAGATCGTAGCAAACAACTATCAGGGTGCAAAAGCAATCGCAGAAGTATGGGTAGAAGCTATGGGAGAAGAAGGAAAATATGCAGAACTTCTTGGAAAAGAATCTGACACAAACGCAGGCGTTCGTTCTTCTGCTTTCCATGAAGTAATCGACCAGTACCCGGATCTGGAAATGGTGGCACAGCAGACAGCAAACTGGGAAAAGACAGAAGCGTTTGACAAGACAGAAGCAATCCTTCAGGCAAATCCGGATCTTGATGGAATCATCTGCGGAAACGACACCATGCTGGAAGGTGCAGCGGCAGCATGTGAGGCAGCTGGCTTGAACATTCCGATCATCGGTGTGGATGGCTCTGATGAAGCAGCTGCTCTGATTAGAGATGGCAAGGCAACCGGTACAGCACTTCAGCAGTTTGCTCTGATGGCACAGATGGCAGTTGAGCAGGCAGATACTTACCTGAAAGATGGAAGTACTGGACTTGATGAGAAACAGCTTGTTGACTGTGTTGCGATCACAAAAGACAATGTCGCAAATCTGAAAACCTTCGTATATACAGAGGACGGGGCAGACACAGCTGATGCAGAGACAACAGAGGAAACAACAGAAGAAGCAGCAGAATAATCCGCTGGAATGAAAAGTCTGATTTAGTAAAAAGGGGACAGGAAAGCGAGGCTTGCTTTCCTGTCTTTCAGTAAAGGAATGTTTAAAGGAGCGCGGTTATGAGAAAACGAGTGTTAGCAGTGGGACTGGCAGCAGTTATGATGTCTACAGCCATGACTGGATGCGTGAAAGTAATAAAGATTGGTCAGGAAGCGGAATATACAGGAAAGACAGAGTTTAATGCAGGTGACGATGTGGCAGGAATCTGGGAATCAAAAGCTCTCCCGGATCTTGAAGGCAAAGCAGTGGATCTTGCAGAATTTCTTACAGAAGCAAATGGAGATGTAAAATCTCTGGTTGATAAATATGGAAAATATTCTATGGGAACCAGCGGCGAGATTAATTATGTTGTAAAGGGAACCGGCACAGTTACAGAAGTAAATCAGGAAAAGAAAGCAGGATATATGACTGTTAAACTGGATGGCTATGATGGACCGGAAGAAATTTCTATCCAGATCGGTTCCGTTTATAAGGGATCTTCTATCCGTGATTCGCTGGATGTGATCAAGTTTGGTGATTACACCAACCAGCAGGACTGGGCAGCTGTTTCTCAGAGTATCAATAAATTGATTGATGAAGAAGTGGTACAGAAAGCAGATCCGGCATCATTGGATGGCAAAACCATTTCATTCACAGGCTGTTTCACGGCAAATGACAATGAAAAAATATTGATCACTCCGGTTGAACTGGAAGCAAAATAGGAGGGACGGTTATGGGTTATACATGTCCGGAGCATGTGTTTCTGCATGCGGACCATATCAGCAAAATTTATCCTGGAACCAAAGCCCTGGATGACGTTTCTTTTGACCTGCTCAAGGGAAAGGTAAACGTTCTGATCGGTGAGAATGGTGCAGGTAAATCCACATTGATGAAAATGATCGCCGGGATCGAGCATCCCAGTGAGGGAAAAATGTATATTGGTGATCAGGAGGTTTCTTTTAAGGATACGACGGAAGCAAGAAAACATGGAATTGGTATTATTCATCAGGAACTGAGCCTTTTTCCGAACCTGAATGTTTATCAGAACATCTTCATGGCGAGAGAAAAAACCGTCGGAAAGATTAAACTCGATAATAAATCACATGTTGAGGCAACCAAAAAAATTCTCAAAAGACTGGAACATGAAATAGATCCGAATACACAGGTAGGAGAACTTCGTGTAGGCCAGCAGCAGATGATCGAGATTGCCAGAAACCTGGTTGCAGATGATCTTAAGGTTCTTATTATGGATGAGCCGACGTCTTCTCTGAGCCAGCAGGAGGTACAGGTTCTTTTTAAGATTATGAGAGAGCTGACAGCTCAGGGTATTTCTATTGTATATATCTCTCATCGCCTGGAGGAGATCATGCAGATCGGAGACCATATTACAATTCTTCGAGATGGAAAATATGTTTCTGATGCAGAAGTAAAAGACATTGATGTGCCCTGGATCGTTCATGAAATGACGGGTGGTGCGAAATCTTATCCGAAGCGAGAAACCAAGATAGACTGGTCAAAGACAGAAAAGGTTCTGGAAGTCAAAGATCTCTGCCTTCCAAAAGCCGGCGGCGGATATCTGGTGGATCATGTGAATTTTGATCTTCACAAAGGTGAAATTCTTGGAATCTATGGCCTGATGGGTGCGGGTCGAAGCGAAATTCTCGAGTGCCTGATGGGAATGCATCCGGAACATACCGGAGAGGTGTTCCTGGAGGGAGAGAAACTGGATATCAAGTCCATTTCCGGACAGATCGACAGGGGATTTGCACTGATTCCGGAGGACAGACAGGCACAGGGACTTGTGCAGACGATGGACATCGAGAAAAACTGTTCTCTTTCTGCGATGAAGCGTTATAAGAAGGCTGGAATTTTCCTTGATAAGACAAAAGAAGGACAGAAAGTAGACGAACAGATCAAGGATATCCATATCAAAGTAGCGGATAAACATCTGCCGATCCTGTCACTGTCAGGCGGTAATCAGCAGAAGGTTGTTATCGGAAAAGGTATTCTTACAGAGCCTAAGATTCTTCTGATGGATGAGCCGAGTCGTGGTATTGATATCGGAGCAAAAACAGAAGTATTTGATATTATTAATCAGTATGCAGAGAGAGGATTGTCTATCATTGTTGTCTCCTCAGAACTTCAGGAGATCGTATCCATTGCAGACCGCGTTCTGGTTCTGTCAAATGGACTGAAGACAGGTGAGTTCAGCGGTGATGAGATTCAGGAGGATACTCTTGTACTGGCATCCTATAAAGGACATCATGCACAGAAATAGTGAAAAGGAGAATTTTTGATATGGCAGCAGATAATAAAAAATCAAACAACGCTTTGGCAATGACATTGCTGAAGGGCAGAACCTTCATTGTTCTGATCATCCTGATGATCTTCTTCAGCATTACAGCAAATAACTTCCTTACAGTAGGAGCTCTTCTGACAGTAGCAAAACACGTTGCTCTCTATGGAATCCTGGCAATTGGTATGACCTATGTTATCATCACCGGTGGAATCGACCTTTCTGTTGGTTCTGTGGCAGGTCTTGCAGGAATGATTGCCGGTGGTCTGATCCAGGAAGGTCTGACTCTGGAGTTTGCAGGTGTGACTATTTATTTCAGTATTCCACTGGTAGTTCTGATCACAGTTCTTCTGGGAGCATTTATTGGAGCTCTCAACGGTGTTGTGATCACCAAATTTAATGTAGCACCATTTATTGCAACCCTCGGTTCTATGTACATCTGTCGTGGCCTTGCAAATATCCGTTCCAATGGTGCGACATTCTCTGACCTTGCAGGATATGAAGGACTTGGAAATACAGGGTTTGAAGTGTTTGGACGTAACTTTGCAGGAACTATGATTCCGACAGGCGTTATTATCCTGATTATCGTGGCAGTGATTGCCGGGCTGATTCTTAAGAAAACTCCGTTTGGCTGGCACGTACAGGCGATCGGTGGTAATGAAAGGGCATCTAAGCTTTCCGGTATCAAGGTTGACCGCGTAAAAATCTGGGTATATGCATTCTCAGGCCTCTGCTCAGCGATCGTTGGTATTATCGCGACATCCCAGCTTGTTTCTGCAACACCAAAAACAGGTGAATCCTGGGAAATGAATGCGATCGCAGCTTCTGTTCTTGGGGGAACCTCCATGGCAGGTGGTGTCGGAAGCATCGGAGGAACCATTGTCGGTGCGTTTGTAATCGGTGTTATCAATGATGGTATGACTATGTGCGGTGTTACAGAGTTCTGGCAGAAGATCATCCGTGGTCTTGTAATCATTATCGCAGTTATCATTGACCAGTTCCAGAGAAATCTTCAGGCTAAGATGGCACTTCAGGCACGTAACGAAAACAAATAATATCTGAAAACAGGGTGATTTTTATGAAAAAAAGAGGAATTATCAATGCACAGCTTGCGGGTCTGATCGCAGGACTGGGACATAAGGATACCTTTATGATCGGGGACGGCGGAATGCCAATCCCCAAAGGCGTGGAGATTGTTGATCTTGCACTGTGCGGCGGTGTGCCGACATTTCGCCAGGTGATGGACGCGATTCTTGACGAAGCAGAAATTGAGCAGTATACTATAGCTAACGAGATTGAAGAGAAAAATCCGGAACTTCTTGCTTATATCAGAGAAAAGCTTCCGAATGCAGAGTGGAATATGGTTCCTCACACGGAATTAAAGGAAATGTCTCGAAATGTGAAGTTTGCCGTGCGTACAGGTGAATTCACACCATATCCAAATATTATTCTGAGAGCGGGAGTTGCTTTTCCGGCATAAGAAATAAGGAGTACAGATATGAAAGTATTGAATTTTGGTTCATTGAACCTTGATTATGTATATCAGGTAGAAAGTATCCTGATTCCGGGAGAAACACAGGCTTCCAGAAATCGTCAGACTTTCTGCGGAGGCAAGGGCCTGAATCAGTCGATTGCTCTTGCGAAGGCAGGAATTCCGGTTTATCATGCCGGAATGATCGGGGATGACGGAGAGATGCTTCTGGAAACATGCAGGGAAAATGGCGTGAATACAGAATTTATCCGCAAAATAGCAGGGCCATGCGGCCATACGGTGATTCAGGTGGATAAGGATGGGCAGAACTGCATTCTTCTGTATGGCGGAGCAAACCGTAGCATTACCCGCGAATTTGTGGATGAAGTCCTGAGCGCTTTTGATAAGGGCGATATTATCCTGCTTCAGAACGAGATAAATGAGTTGGATTATATTATCGATCGTGCATATGAAAAGGGAATGATGATCATTCTGAATCCATCCCCATACGATGATAAACTGAAAAACTGTGATATGTCAAAGGTAAGCCTGTTTCTTGTAAATGAGATAGAAGGATATCAGATTACAGGAGAGAGGGAACCGGAGAGGATCCTTGCAGCGGTCAAAGAGAAATATCCGTCTGCAAAGATTGTTCTGACACTTGGAGGCGATGGCTCTGTGTATCAGGATGAAACTGGGATTTATCATCAGGGAATCTTTAAGGTGAAGGCAGTAGATACGACGGCAGCAGGTGATACATTTACTGGATATTTTATTTCTTCTATCATAGATGGAATGCCGGTTAAGGAAGGACTTGAAATGGCGGCGAAAGCATCTGCGATCGCAGTTTCCCGGCCTGGTGCGACAGCATCCATACCGATGAAACGGGAAGTTCTGGACAGCAGACTGTAAGGCGCTTCTGCCTGCATAAGTGCTGTACGGAAATCGGCAGTAAAACTTTGGACAGACAGGAGTGGTAACGCGATATATGAAGGTAAGTATTCGGGATCTAAGTAAAATGACCGGATTTTCTCCGGCAACAATTTCAAATGCACTGAATCATAAAAAAGGTGTCAACAGAGAGACTGCGGAGGAGATTTTTCGTGTGGCAAGAGAGACGGGATATCTCAGTGCAAATGCTGTGACCAAAATCCGGCTTGTGATTTTTAAGAAGAATGGACAGATTTTGGAGGAGACTCCGTTTTTTCAGCAGATGATAGAGGGGATTGAGGAAGAATGCCATCGTCTGGGGTACGAGATGGTTATTTCTCACGTTGACCAGAGAAATCCAAATTATCAGAAGCAGGTGCGAGATCTTCTGGAAGAACAGGGGGTTGGAATTATCCTGCTTGGAACAGAGATGATGGATGGTGATCTGAGTCTATACAGGAATGCCTCGTGCCCGGTCCTTCTACTGGATCACTGGACGGAGAGCATGGATTTTAACTCTGTCCTGATCAATAATGCGGATGCTGCGAGAGCGATTACAGAGCATCTTCTGGATAACGGACACAGGGAAGTTGGATATCTGAGGGGAAATTACAGGATCAAGGCATTCCGGTCACGATTTATCGGCTTTCAGACAGCACTTAAGAAATATAAGGTTCCGTATAAAGAGGAATACACGGTAACAGTAGGTACTTATATGAGTACTGCCTGCCAGGATATGCTTGAATATCTTAAGAAAAAACCCAAGCTTCCGACCGCGTTTTTTGCGGATAATGATATTATCGCGCTTGGTGCGATGAAAGCTCTGCAGGAGATGGGTTATCGGATCCCGGAGGATATTTCCATTGTTGGATTTGATGATCTTACATTCAGTGAAATCTCTTCTCCTCCGCTGACGACCCTGCGTGTAGAGAAGCGTGAAATGGGTAAGATGGCGGTTCGCCGTCTGGTAGAACTGATCGATGGGATCGGTACCAGCACAGTTACCAAAATACAGGTGTGTCCGAAAATAATATATAGAAATACCGTAAAAAATATCAAATGATCAGCAGATGATCGTGGAGCAGCAGAATCAGGATGTGTAAATAAAAATATACATTCTGGTTCTTTTTTTATGCGAATTTTTATAAATGTTTATATAAACGTTTATAACATATTTAAGGATAAAATACTGAAAACAGCAGAATAACTGTGAAAAACATCCAAAAACAGGAAATGAAAATTGTATAACTTCCCGTTTTGAGTAAAAAAATATAATATTTTATTGAAAAATAATATGAACAGTTTATAATAATGTTTACAGAAAGAGAAACGCAAAAACACATTAAGGGGGAAATACCATGGACCATATTAAACTTGGATATGCACCGACAAGAAGAAGTATTTTCAGTGCACCAGATGCAGTAAAGTATCGTGGATTGACTGCAGACAGACTGAGAGAGCTTGGAATCGATTTTGTAGATATCACAGACATCAACGAGGAAGGACTTCTCTATGATGATGAAGGAATGTACAAGATCGCAGAGAAGTTCAAAAGAGAAAAAATTGACGGTCTGTTTCTTCCGCACTGCAACTTTGGTACTGAATTTGAATGTGCAAGACTTGCAAAGGAACTGGGAGTTCCGGTTCTTCTCTGGGGGCCGCTGGATGAGCGTCCGGATGAAAACGGTGTTCGTTTAAGAGATACTCAGTGTGGACTTTTTGCAACAGGTAAAGTACTCAGAAGATTCCGGGTACCGTTTACTTACATGACAAACTGTCGTCTGAACGATCCTGTTTTTGAACGTGGCCTGAGAGACTTCATGGCAGTCTGCAACGTAGTAAAGAAATTCAAAAACATCAGAATCCTTCAGATTTCCACAAGACCATATGAATTCTGGACCACCATGTGCAACGAAGGAGAACTTCTGGAGAAATTCAATATCCAGCTTACTCCGATCCCGATGCCGGAACTTACTGATGAAGTAAAGAAAGCAAAAGAAGAAGGAACGGAAGTTGCCAAAGTAATGGAATACTGCCGCCAGAACATGATCATTGACATCAAAGACAATGAACTTGAAAACGTGGCAGCCCTCAAGGTAGCAATGAAGAACCTGATCACAAAATACGGATGTCAGGCAGGAGCAATCCAGTGCTGGAACCAGCTGCAGTGTGAACTTGGAATCATGCCGTGCGCAGCGAATTCACTTCTGAACGAAGAAGGAATCCCGGTTGTCTGCGAAACTGACATTCACGGTGCAATCACCGCACTGATGGTAGAGGCAGCAGGAATGGGAGATACCAGAAGCTTCTTTGCAGACTGGACCATCCGCCATCCGGATATCGAAAATGGTGAGCTTCTGCAGCACTGCGGACCATGGCCGATCTCCGTGGCAAGAGAAACACCAAAGATCACCTATCCGCTGGCATTCAGTCATCCGGGTGCGATCACAGCTGAGGCAAAACATGGAGAGGTTACTCTGGCACGTTTCGACGGAGACAATGGAGAATATTCCCTCCTTCTTGGAAATGCCAAAGGCGTGGACGGACCAAAGGGAATGGGAACTTACCTCTGGGTAGAAGTAGAAAATATCAAACGACTGGAAGCCAAGATCGTAGAAGGACCTTACATCCATCACTGTGTGGGAATCCACAAGGATGTTGTTCCGGTACTGTATGAGGCATGTAAATATATCGGCATAAAACCGGATCTCTACGACCCGATCGAAGAAGATGTAAAAGCTTATTTAAGAGGAGAATGAGATGAATATGGAAAATCTGACAGCGTTATCCTATGATTTACGAAAAGATGTAATTGATATGATCTGTGCCGGAAAAGCCGGACACATCGGTGGTGATATGAGTGTTATGGATACTCTGGTAGCACTGTACTTTAATCAGATGAATGTAACACCGGACAATATGGATGATCCGAATCATGACCGTTTTGTTATGAGTAAAGGACATTCTGTGGAAGCTTTGTATGCAGTGCTTGCAAAGAAAGGCTTCTTCCCGATACAGGAAGTAATTGATACCTTCAGTAAATTCGGTTCCAAATTTATCGGACATCCGAACAATAAGCTTCCGGGAATCGAAATGAACTCCGGTTCTCTGGGACATGGACTTCCGGTAAGTGTTGGTATGGCACTTGCAGGAAAAATGAATGGTCTCACCTATCGTGTATACACCGTTATGGGTGATGGCGAGCTGGCAGAAGGTTCTGTCTGGGAAGGTGCAATGGCAGCCAGCCAGTACAAACTCGACAATCTCTGTGCAGTAGTCGACAGAAACCGTCTTCAGATCTCCGGAAATACAGAGGACGTTATGCATCAGGATGATCTTCACGAAAGATTCAGAAGCTTCGGATGGAACGTGATCGATGTAAAAGACGGCAACAATATCGACCAGTTAAATGCAGCGTTTGAGGAAGCAAAAACAGTCAAAGGAAAACCAACCGTACTGATCGCAAACACCATCAAGGGATGTGGATCTTCTGTCATGGAAGACAAGGCAGCATGGCATCATCATGTACCGAATGCAGAAGAATATGATCAGATCATGAAAGACCTGGAAGCAAGAAAGGAGGCTGCTCTCAATGAGTAAAATTGCCAATAAACAGATGATTTGTGAAGTGCTGATGGAAGCAGCAAAAACCGATAAAGATATCGTTGCACTGTGCAGCGATTCCAGAGGAAGCGGATCCTTTACCCCTTTTGCAGAAACTTATCCGGATCAGTTTGTAGAGACAGGTATCGCAGAGCAGAACCTTGTAAGTATCTCTGCCGGACTTGCAAAATGCGGCAAAAAATCCTATGCAGTATCACCGGCCTGCTTCCTTTCTACAAGAAGCTATGAACAGGCAAAGGTAGATGTTGCCTACTCCAATACTAACGTAAAACTCATCGGAATCAGCGGTGGTGTAAGCTACGGTGCACTGGGAATGAGCCATCATTCTGCACAGGATATCGCAGCAATGTCTGCAATCCCGAACATGAGAGTTTATATCCCGAGTGATCATCTTCAGACAAAAGAACTGACAAAAGCACTTCTCAAGGATGAAAAGCCAGCTTATATACGCGTTGGACGTAACGCAGTAGACCCTGTTTACGAAGAAGGAAATGTACCATTTGAGATGGATAAGGCAACAGTGATCTGTGAAGGAAGCGATGTTGCGATCATTGCCTGCGGCGAGATGGTAGGACCTGCAAAGGCAGCAGCAGAGCTTTTGAAAGAGCAGGGAATCAGTGCAGCTGTAGTAGATATGTACTGTATCAAACCGCTTGATACAGCAGCGATCGTAAAGGCTGCTTCCAATGCAAAAGCAGTTCTTACTGTAGAGGAACATGCACCGTTCGGCGGACTTGGCTCCATGGTAAGCCAGGTGGTAGGAAGCGAGTGCCCGCGTAAGGTAGTCAATATGTCTCTTCCGGATGCACCGGTCATCACAGGAACATCCAGAGAAGTGTTTGATTATTATGGATTAAATGCAGAAGGCATCGCAAAAAAAGCAGCGGAACTGGTGAAATAATATGAATAAATATGTACTTGGGATCGATCAGAGTACACAGGGAACAAAGGGACTCCTTTTTGATGAAAAAGGAGCCCTTGTCTGCAGAGCTGATCTTCCACATAAACAATATATCGATGAACGTGGATGGGTAGAGCATGATCCGGAGGAGATTTATGCGAATACCCTTCAGGTTGTAAAAAATCTCATCGAAAAAGCAGGAATCAACAAAAAAGAAATCTCTGTACTTGGAATCAGCAATCAGAGAGAAACCGCTCTTGTCTGGGACCGCAAAACCGGAAAACCGGTATACAATGCAGTTGTATGGCAGTGTGCAAGAGGAAGTGAGATCTGCAAAAAGATCGCTGCAGAGCATGAAAATGCAGAAGAACTGGTTCGTTCACATACAGGGCTTCAGTTATCTCCATATTTTTCAGCGGCAAAGATCGCCTGGGTCCTCCAGAATGTGCCGGGAGCACAGGAAAAGGCAGACAGAGGCGAACTCTGCTGTGGAACGATCGACAGCTGGCTGGTCTATAAGCTGACTGGTGGAAGAGAATTCCGTACCGATTATTCCAATGCTTCCCGTACTCAGATGTTCCATATCGGAGAGCTTGCCTGGGATCCGGAAGTCTGCGGACTGTTTGGGATCCCGGTATCCTGCCTTGCAGAAGTGACAGATTCCGATGGCGAATACGGCACAACAGATTTTGGCGGTTATCTGGATGCACCGATTCCAATCCGCGGTGTTCTTGGAGATTCCCATGGAGCACTGTTTGGACAGGGATGTATCGAGACAGGAATGATCAAGACCACTTACGGAACAGGTTCCTCCATTATGATGAACATCGGTAAGAAACCGGTCTACAGTAACCGCGTGGTAACTTCTCTTGCGTGGAAACTGAATGGAGAAGTGAACTATGTTCTGGAAGGAAATATCAATTATACAGGGGCTGTGATTACCTGGCTCAAGGATGATCTGAAGCTGATCGCCTCTCCGGGTGAGACAGAAGCACTGGCGTTTGAGGCGAATCCAAAAGACCATGCATATCTGGTTCCGGCGTTTACCGGACTTGGAGCACCTTACTGGGACAGCGAGGCAGAGGGAATTCTCACAGGAATGACCAGAACGACAAAAAGAGCTGAGATCGTCCGCGCCGGTCTGGACTGCATCGCATACCAGATTACCGACGTAGTAAAAGCCATGAGCGAGGAATCCGGCATTGCGATCGGAGAACTCCGCGTAGATGGCGGCCCGACCAGAAACAAATATCTGATGCAGTTCCAGAGCGATATCGCAGAGGTGTCCGTACAGGTTCCGTCCGCGGAAGAACTGTCCGGTATCGGAGCTGCTTATGCGGCCGGTATTGCAGTGGGAATCTATGACCGTGAAGAAGTTTTCAGTCAGATGAGCCGTACCAGATTTTCACCGAAGATGGATGCCGCAGAACGAGATCAGAAGTATCAGGGATGGAAAAAGGCTGTTGCGCAGGTTCTTCAGTAACAGCATCATATTCAGAACACAGAAAAAGACAGTCGTTATCGTAAAGATAACGGGCTGTCTTTTCTTGCGTATCAAACAGATGTAGTGTATAATGTTGAATATGTGAGCCAAAAATACAATTTTTAGGGATAAATCAAGGTGAACCATATTGAAAAAACAGATTGAACAATTACTCAGTGGAAAATTCAAGTACGATCAGCCCCGGCTTCTTTTTTCAAAGGATAAGCTGTCCATCACCCTGGAGGCAGGAAAGACAGCACGGGGAGAGCTTTATCTTGGAACAGAGGACAATGACAAGATAAAGGGATACATAACTTCTTCCAACCGCAGACTTGTTCCGGGAAGCAGCCGCTTTTCGGGAACGACCGTCTGCCTTCCGTATGGTGCCGACGGGACAGGAATGCAGCCGGGCGAGGTATGTACAGGCTGGCTTTGTGTTACTTCAAGCATAGGAGAATACAAGATTCCATTCTCTATTGAAGCCAGACAGAACGAAGAACAGAACTTTCTCGAAGAAATAAAGGACATCGAAACATTCAAAAAGACCGCTGCAGAGGATTTCAAAACAGCCTATCATTTGTTTAAGAAACCGTCTTTTGCAGCAGTCATGGCAAAGGCAGACAAGAAACAGAAGGCACTGTATGCAGGCCTTTCTGCGACATCCTCCAACTATCAGAACCTGGAGGAATTTCTGATCGGTCTCGGAGAAAAAGATCCGGTCTCTGTTTCTCTCAAAACAACAGCAGCAGACTTTTTCGGACTCAGAGAATCCATACAGGAATCTTTTGATATTCACAAGACAGGGTGGGGATATCTCCGTCTGGAGATCGAATCGACCGTAGATTTCCTGGAGCCTGAGCGTCATGTGATCACTCAGGATGAATTCATCGGAAGCAGCTGCCGCATCAATTATGTAATACACTCAGAAAAACTCAAAAAAGGAAATCAGTTCGGAGAGATCATCGTAAAAAGCCCGTATCAGGAGCTTGTTTATCATGTGACAGCATCCAGGGGTGCGCGTATCCGCATTGATCTGAATACAGAAGAGAAACGCCGCAAGGCAGGACTGGTTCATGCCTATATTGATTACTGCGAAGAAAAAACCGACTTCAAGACCTGGGCGGAGAAATCTCACAGAATTCTGGAAAGACTTCATGAATCCGGAAATGAATATCCGGAGTACCGTCTGTTTGAGGCATATCTTGCTTATCTTGAGGACAACCAGAGTCTTGCAAAGGAAATTCTCAAAAACTACCAGAGCAAGGAATTTACAAGGGATGAACTGGAGGAAGCAGGAACCTATCTGTATCTGTGTACCCTGGTAGGGCTTTACAGAGACAAGGGGCAGGCGCTCCAGAAGATTCAGAACTTTTTCCGGCAGAAGTCTGACAGTTTCCAGCTTCTCTGGATTCTTCTGCAGATGGATCCGACTTATCAGAATTCTCCTTCCATGGCACTTTTTATGATGGAGGAACTGTATGAGAAGGGATGTACCAGCCCGATTCTTTACCTGGAAGCATGGAACTGGATCAGCAGGGATATTTCCAACCTGCACAGACTTTCTCCGTTCTGGATGCAGGTATTCCACTATGCCGGCAGGAGAGGCTTCCTTACCGAGGAACTGGTGATGCGCCTGGCATACCTGTCCGGCTATGAGAAAAAATTCTACGGCTGTCTTTATAAGGCGCTGGCCGCAGGATATGACAGATTTCCGTCCGATGATGTACTGGAAGCGATCTGCAAATATGTGATGAAGGGAGATCCGCGCAAACCGCAGTATTTCCGCTGGTTTTCTCTTGCTGTTCAGAGAGGCCTGCGCATCACAAGACTTTACGAATATTATATGGAAACAATGGACATTTCCTATCGGAGACAGCTTCCAAAGCAGCTTCTGATGTATTTTGCCTATAATGACAATTCTCTGGGAGATGCACGCAAGGCGTATGTCTATGCCAGCGTGATCACTTATAAGGACAGAGACCCTCAGACCTACGAAAGCTACAAAGACACCATGAAACGTTTTGCAAAACGCAAGGTGGAGGATGGCCAGATCGATGAGAATTATGCAGTTCTGTATCAGGAATTCCTTCTGGAACCAATGGGTAGAGAAGATGCGGAAAAAATCGCAGAAAAACTGTTTACCAGCCGTCTTTACTGCGATGATCCAAAGGTGCGCGAGGTGATCGTCTGCCACAGTCAGCTGGCAGAGCAGGAGATCTACCCCTGTGTGAAGGGCGTTGCCTATCCGAGAATTTATACGGAAGATGCAGTTCTTCTGTTCCGTGATGAAAAACAGCGTTGTTATGCATCTACGGTACACTACAATCTCAAAAAACTTCTGGATGAATGCGATGCACTCGATGGAATCCTGAAACGTGGAGCGGAAGATACCGGTGCGCTCCTGCACTACTGCGAGAGACATGAACTGAACGCAGATAATCTTGAATATTTCCAGAAACTCGCAGAGACAGAAGCATGCACAGAGGAATACAGAAATTCTCTCAGGAAGCAGATCCTGGATTTTTATGCGGCACATGTGGACGGAGAGGATATGGACCGTTATTTGTACAAACTGGATTACCGCAGATATATGGAGGCAGACCGTAAAGTCCTTCTGGAAGTGCTGATCTCCCGAAGAATGTTCCGCCAGGCGATGAGCCTTGTAGAGGAATATGGCTATGAAGGTATCGAGCTCAGCAGTCTGCTCAAACTTACCAGCAGGATGATCCTCAAGAGTGACATGGCAGAGGACGATGAGCTTCTGGCACTCGCGTCAGAAGTATACCGCGAAGGCAAATACGATGAAGTTATTCTTCACTATCTGATGCTGTACCGCTTTGGACCGGTCGGAGAGCTGATCTCTATCTGGAAAAGTGCGCGTGGATTTGAGATGGACACTTATGATCTGGAAGAAAGAATCCTGGAGTTTCTGATCTTTACGTCAGATTACCGCAAGGAAGGCGAAGCTGTGCTGGAATCCTATGTGAACCAGTCCGGAAAGGAAAATCTGATCGGAGCTTATCTGACGCAGGTATCCTATGGCGTTTTTGTGAAAGAATATACCATGAGCCCGTTTGTACGGAGCAGACTGGAATACGCATATGCAAATAACTGGCCGCTGAACCTGATATGCCGTCTGGCACTTCTGCAGGAAATTTCCAGAGAAAAAAATCCGAAGCCGGAATACATCGGAATGGAGCAGAAGATTCTGGAAGAATGTGCGAAGCGGAATCTTGTATTTGGATTTTTCCGCAGGCTTTCTCCGGAACTTTTGAGCCCATATCAGCTGGATGACAAGACATTCGTAGAATGCCATGCACATCCGGGAGCTAGAGTCACCCTGTTTTATGCGCTGGATACGGGACTTGGAACAGAACTGGAATACAAATGCGAACCTTTAAGAGAAATCTATGAGGGAATTTTCGGAAGAACCTTTACTCTGTTTTATGGTGAAAATCTTCATTATTATTTCCAGATCGACAGAGAGCGCAGTACCAGAACAACGGCAGAGCGTGTACTCAACATGAAAAAGATCGAGGGAACTTCCGGAAGCAAGTACCAGCTTCTCAACCAGATGCTTTCTGACAGAAGACTGGACAAGAAGAAAGAAGTCAAAGAGGAACTCAAGAGTTATCTCCGCCAGGAACAATATGTAAAAGAGATGTTTACAATAGATAGGGAAAATGCAAAATGAACGAAACAAGAGATTTAATTATCGGGATCGATCTGAGAAATGAATATTCTCAGCTTTGCTACTATGACCGAAAAGCAGAAGAGCCGCGTTCCCTTCCGGTAAAAGTAGGCAGCAGCCAGTATGAAGTGCCGACCTGTCTGTGCAGGAGAGTCGAACAGAAGGATTACTGCATCGGCATTGAAGCAGAATATTTTGCAAGAGAAAAGGGCGGTTTTCTGGTAGAAGATCTTTGCGGGATCTCCAGAAGCCGCAAGACCGTTCAGGTAGCAGGAGAAGAAAAACAGCCATGGGAGATTCTGGCATATTTTCTGGAAGGTATGCTGAAACTGACGGGTGTGGCAGATATTAACAGAAACATCCGCTGTCTTACAGTCACCATGGAATCGCTGGACGACATACAGGTCGAAAACCTTCAGAAGGCAGGAGAACTGCTGGAGATTCCACGAAGCAGTTTCATCATTATGGATCATGAAGAAAGCTTCTATTATTATATCATGGCACAGAAAGCAGAAACCTGGAACCGGAGCGTGGGCTGGTACAATTTTGACAAAAATCATGTAACTTTCCGCAAGCTGGTCATGAATTCCGGAGCGAAGCCGGTTCTGGTAAAGCTGGAAGAAGCGGTGGAGACAGATCTCAATGATACAGATGATGAACAGAGAGACGCGGATTTTTATACTTTTATCAAGAATACTCTTGGAAGCGAATTATATTCAAGTATTCAGATCGATGGCAGCGGTTTTGACCAGGAATGGGCACAGAAATCCGTAAAACTTCTCTGCTATCAGAAAAGAAAGGTTTTCTACGGAAACAATCTTTTTGCCAGGGGTGCCTGTGCGGCCGGTGCAGAACGCTTTATCACGCATAAACTTAAAGATTACCGCTATCTGGGAAATTCTCTCGTCATGACAGATGTCGGAATGGATATGCGTGTCATGGGGGCACAGGCCAGCTATCCGCTGATCGAGGCAGGGCGCAACTGGTATGAATGCAGCGCAGAATGCGAGCTGATCCTGGATGGCACGGAAGAACTGGTATTTAATGCCACAGCAATGGGTGAAACCGAAAAGAGGCGGATCGGTATGCGCCTTCCGGGTCTTCCGAAACGTCCGAACAAGACCACTCGCCTGCATGTGAAACTTCAGTATATTTCACAGAAAGAGTGTGAGATCACAGTAACAGATCTTGGATTTGGAGAAATGTTCCCGTCAAGCGGCAAAGTATGGACAGAGATCACAAAATGGTAAGGAGGGAATGACATGAGCGGATATATTTTATGCCAGACAAAAAAAGCAGAGATTCCGTATTATATCGAGAATATCAGCACGAATGTTTATTCCCTGGAAGAACTCTGTTATTATTTTTATCACAATCTGTACCTGGTCGATGAGACGATCCTGAATGAGCGTCTGTGCGTATGGTTTCAGGAAGAACTGGATCTTCCGAAACTGGCAGCGAAGCTTCGGACTCTGTTTGTGCGGAATTTCAGTATAGAGGAATTTCTGTATCCGGTATTCAAGGAGATCAATTACCTCACTTATGAGGAAATGAAAAATCTGAACATGCAGATTCAGAAACTTTCGGAGGAATCCCCACTTCTGAGAGAAAAGTGCAAAGGTGATGCCCTGGTTGAAAGCGGCATGTACGTCCATGCGATCCAGGTTTATCAGAAACTTCTGAAGGAAGATGACCTGGAGACAGTAAGAGAGGGATTTACAGAAAGTGTCTGCTACAATCTGGGCTGTGCCTACAGTTATCTCTTCCAGATGGAAAAAGCGGTCGAATGTTTCCAGAAAGCCTATGAAGGCAGCAGAAGCAGAGAGTCACTGATCGCGTATCTTCTGGCGTTTGGCGTTACAAAAACACCGGAAGAGTACCAGAATCTGGTAAGAAGACTTGGCGTCGAAAAGGAGATTCTTAAAGAAATCAAGGCAAAACTTACAGAATTCGGGAAGAAACCGGAGATTCC
Source organism: Blautia sp. CAG:237 (assembly GCF_000436615.1). Classification (NCBI taxonomy): domain Bacteria; kingdom Bacillati; phylum Bacillota; class Clostridia; order Lachnospirales; family Lachnospiraceae; genus Blautia; species Blautia sp. CAG:237. The sequence goes on along the minus strand of NZ_FR886676.1, from coordinate 9,547 downwards.
GGCGGACTCCGAAAACGTAGACAAAATGCTCGAAAACCTCACCAGAGACTACCACAGGAGCACCGGTTCCTGAACCGGTTTACGGAGATTGTCAGAAATTTACCAGATTAACTCAGGAATTTGTCCAAATAGACTGGACGAAATGGATGGAATCTGTTAAACTAGACATATAAATTGGAAGTGGTAAGACCAACTTCCGATAAGATTAGGAGGAATTTATCATGTTAGTAAACGCTTCAGAAATGTTGAAAAAAGCAAAAGCTGGTCACTATGCAGTTGGTCAGTTCAACATTAACAACCTTGAGTGGACAAAAGCAATCCTGCTTACAGCACAGGAACTCAACTCTCCGGTTATCCTCGGTGTATCCGAAGGCGCAGGAAAGTATATGACAGGCTACAAGACAGTTGTTGGTATGGTGAAAGGAATGCTGGAAGAACTGAACATCACTGTTCCGGTTGCACTTCACCTTGACCACGGCAGCTACGAAGGATGCCTGAAATGTGTTGAAGCCGGATTCACATCTATCATGTTTGATGGTTCCCATTATCCGATTGAAGAGAACGTAGCAAAAACAAAAGAACTGGTTAAGATCGTTGCAGATCACGGAATGTCCCTGGAAGCAGAAGTTGGTTCCATCGGCGGTGAAGAAGACGGTGTTGTAGGTATGGGTGAATGTGCAGATCCTAAGGAATGCAAGATGATCGCTGATCTTGGTATCGACTTCCTTGCAGCAGGTATTGGTAACATCCATGGTAAATATCCGGCAAACTGGAAAGGCCTGAGCTTTGAGACTCTGGACGCTATCCAGCAGCTGACAGGAGATATGCCGCTCGTACTTCACGGTGGTACAGGAATCCCGGCTGATATGATCAAGAAAGCTATCGACCTTGGCGTATCCAAGATCAACGTAAATACAGAGTGCCAGCTTGCATTTGCTGCAGCTACACGTAAATACATCGAAGAAGGCAAGGATGAGCAGGGCAAAGGATATGACCCACGTAAACTTCTTGCTCCTGGATTCGAAGCAATCAAGGCTACTGTTAAAGAAAAAATGGAACTGTTTGGTTCTGTTAACAAAGCCTGAGATTTATTCAGCTTGAGTAATTTGTAAAGAGAGAGACCTGGAGAGGATTTTTCGGAATCTTTTCCAGGTCTTTTGTGTTCTGAAAAGCTGTTCAGCAGGGTTCCTGTCACGCAGAGGTTGCGGGATATTTCTCTTCGTGGTAAGATAGCTCTATGACAAAAAAAGAAGATATCATCATTATGAATTTTTCGGGAATCTACAAGGAGCAGCAGTTCTGGCAGAACGGAGAAATACAGAGAGAAGAAATTTCCTGGGTGGAGGTACAGGAACTTCCGGGAAGCAACTGCTACTGCGATGGAGATGCAATGGAGACTTTGCGGCAAAAGCTGGAGGAATTTGATGCAGATGGGATCCATTTCATTGATTCCGGCAATTATCACTATATGAGCCGTATCTGGCTTGAGAAACTGAACACACCATTCAGACTGGTCGTTTTTGACAACCATACCGATATGCAGCCGCCGGCATTTGGAGGATTGCTTTCCTGTGGAGGATGGGTGGCGGCGTCCCTTGAGGAACTTCCGCTTCTTAAAGAAGTGGTGCTGGTCGGACCAGATCAGGAGGCTTTTGACCAGACAGAACCGGTCCTTCGGGAAAAAGTACGTTTTTTGTCGAGGGAGAAGCTGGGAGAGATGACGCTGGAGGAGAAAGTTTCGTTTTTTGAGGAGCTGACAGCAGAACTTCCGACGTATCTCTCGGTTGATAAGGATGTACTCTGTCCGGAGGAGGTCTCAACGACCTGGAGCCAGGGAGAGATGACACTGGAAGAATTGTGCCAGTTTGTAAAGATCCTTTTGGAAAAGCAGGACATTCTGGGAATGGATGTCTGCGGAGAATGTGATCCGGATGCCTGTGAGGGTGATCATCTGAACGATCTGGCGAACCGGGAACTTTTGGAAATATGGGGAAAGGAGCGATAGATTTATGAAAAATGAACTCCTGACGATAGGACCTTTGACGGTCTATGGATACGGCGCAATGATCGCGCTCGGCGTGATCGCGGCCTGGATCGTGACAGAACTCCGGGCAAAAAAGCTCCGACTCAGCAGTGACCATGTGTTCGCCCTTGTCCTCTGGGGGCTTCTGGGCGGTCTGCTCTGTGCGAAACTTCTGTACTGGATCACAGAATGGAAATCCATCATGGCAGATCCGGGATTTATTCTGGACACATTGTCGGATGGATTTGTAGTCTATGGCGGGATTCTTGGAGGAATCCTCGCAGGCTGGATCTACTGCAAGAGTAAAAAAGTCAATTTCTGGAAATATTTTGACCTCGTGATGCCGTCTGTTGCGCTGGCACAGGGATTTGGACGGATCGGCTGTCTGCTTGCAGGCTGCTGTTATGGAAAAGAAACGGACAGTATCTTTGCGATCACCTTTCATGAGTCAGAGTTTGCACCAAACAATGTGCCGCTGATCCCGACAGAGATTTATTCCAGCGTGCTTGATTTTGCACATTTTGCGCTGCTTTTGTTTCTTGCCAGCCGTACGAAGAAGGACGGACAGGTGGCGGCGTGTTATCTGATCTTTTACAGCGTCGGAAGGTTTATTCTGGAATTTTTCCGCGGGGATCTGATCCGTGGAAGCGTGGGCGTGCTGTCGACTTCTCAGTTTATTAGTCTGTTTACCGGGGCGGCGGGAATTATCATATTGATCCTCCGAAGTAAGAAAAGTAATGCCTGAGCAGACTGGATGACAGGAACAGAAAGCCGGATTTAGAAAAGATGTGAAATAACAGGAATAAAGCTACTGCTGATCGCATAGCCTGTACAGAAATATGTGCAGGAGACCGATGACTATGCGTATACAGGAAGACATTATCGTGCCGGCACAGGATCAGCAGTATCAGAACTTTATCGTCCGATATAACCAGAATCTTCATGGAGATTTTGATTATGAGTCTGATGATACGTTTCAGATCGTGAATGACCTGTTCGGGATCCTCTATGTCCCGGAGCAGGATGTTCCGGCACTGGAATTCAACAGTTATTCTTATTCTTCTATTCCCAAATGTTACACTTATATGGATCTTGGAGCGTTGAGCGCATCTGGCGTACTCAAGCTTCACGATCATCCATACCTCAGATTAAAAGGAGCCGGAACACTGGTGGCGGTCATTGATTCAGGGATCGACTATCAGCATCCGGCTTTTCGTAATGGTGATCAGAGCAAGATTCTGAGTATCTGGGACCAGTCCCTTCCGGGAGGGCGTTCCGGCCGGATCCCATATGGAAGAGAATTTACCAGAGTGCAGATCAACGAGGCACTTGCTGCCGAAAATCCGCTGGAGATCGTGCCCTTAATCGACAGAAACGGACACGGAACCAGGCTCGCTGCGACAGCAGCAGGAAATCGGATTCCGGAAGAAAATTTTTCCGGGGCGGCACCGGAAGCAGAGCTGGTGATCGTCAAGCTTAAGCCCGCCAAAAAATATCTGCGGGATTTTTACCTTTTTCCACGGGAAGCGGAGGTTTTTCAGGAAGATGATATCATGCTGGCGATTGCTTATGTGTTACAGTGCGCGGTAGAAAATCAGATGCCGCTTTCTATCTGCATAGGGCTTGGGACGAATATGGGGGCGCACCGCGGAGACGGACCTTTGAGTGAGTTTATCAACAGCACGGCAAGTTTTAGCCAGAACTCCATTTCGATCGCGGCGGGAAATGAAGGAACAGCCAGACATCATTATTTAAGTGGGGCGGATCGGCAGGAAAAAACAGATACGGTAGAACTCAAAGTAGGAGAGCAGGAGAGTACCAGAGGATTTTCGATGGAATTCTGGGGTGACTCTCCTAATTTTTATAATATCGTGATCCAGTCACCGACAGGTGAGAGACTTCCGGTGAGCACCGCCCTCAAATATGGAACCCAGGAACTTTCGTTTGTATTTGTGGAAACGAGGATCCTGGTCAACTACATACCGATCGAGCGAAGGACGGGAAAAACACTGGTTTTTTTCCGTTTTCTGCATCCGGCACCGGGGATCTGGAAACTTCTGGTGGAGGAACGGATGCCGGCCAATGGAGGATTTCATATCTGGCTTCCGACGAGGGGACTGATCTCCGATGAGACCTATTTCCTGAAATCCTCTCCGGAATTCACGATCACTTCCCCCGGAGATGCCCGTGACGGAATGACAGTAACCGCATACCAGTACCGCGACAACAGTCTTTATGTCCAGGCAAGCCGCGGCTACAACACTGAAAATGTCGTAAAACCAGACTTCGCAGCCCCGGGTGTCGGAATCCTGACTGCCTCGATCGGAGCCGGCCGGATCTTCGAACAGGCAACAGGAACCAGCCTTGCAGCTGCCCAGGCCGCCGGGATCGCCGCCCTACTGTTCGAATGGGCCCTGATCCGCGGCAACGAACCCTACTTCACCGGCAACAGCGTCAAAAACTACTTAAGCCGCGGCGCAGTCCGTGACGATATAATACAGTACCCAAATCCGAACTGGGGGTATGGACGTGTGGATCTGTATCATACGTTTGAACTTTTGACGTAAAATCTTGTTGAATATACAAAAAAATTTAGTGAATCTAATTGTTTTTTTGATAATGATTTGCTATAATATATGCACAATGACGATTATTCGGAGCGGTTAGGACGAATGATCTCAAAAACAAATGATTCCGGCGCACAAGAGGGCAGACAATTAGAAACAGGGGAGAGGCGGCGGAACGGAAACAGGAGGAAACAATGAAACGAGGAAGTATTTTTGAACTGAATGGCGTTCCAAAATTCCAGGAAGCCATTCCGCTGGCCCTGCAGCATGTAGTCGCCATGATCGTGGGATGTGTTACCCCGGCGATCATCGTAGCCGGAGCAGTAGGAGGAGGTGGCTTAAGTGCTAAGGATCGAGTTATTCTGATCCAGGCATCACTGGTCATCTCAGCACTGTCAACCCTGATCCAGTTATTCCCGCTCGGCAAGAAAGGCGGCTTCACCCTGGGATCCGGACTCCCGATGATCATGGGCGTCAGCTTTGCCTACGTTCCAAGTATGCAGGCGATCGCAGAAGGTTATGGGATCTCGACGATCCTGGGCGCGCAGATCGTCGGTGGTGTCGTAGCATTTATCATGGGTATTCTGGTCAAGAAGATCAGAGTTTTCTTCCCGCCGCTGATCACAGGTACCGTTGTATTTACCATTGGTCTGTCCCTGTATCCGACAGCGATCAATTACATGGCGGGCGGCACAAGCAATCCGGATTACGGTTCCTGGCAGAACTGGCTGGTAGCATTCATTACACTGGCAGTTGTAACTGCACTGAACCATTTCGGCAAAGGAATCCTGAAACTGGCTTCCATTCTGATTGGTATCATCGTTGGTTATATCGTATCCATTCCATTTGGCATGGTGAATCTTTCAAGTGTAGGTCAGGCGAAGATGTTCCAGCTCCCGCAGTTCATGCATTTTGGCATCCACTTTGAGATCTCAGCCTGCGTTGCCATCGGACTTCTGTTCGCGATCAACTCCGTACAGGCGATCGGAGACTATTCCGCAACGACCATCGGAGCAATGGACCGTGTGCCGGAGGATCGTGAACTCCAGAACGGTATCATGGCATATGGTATCAGCAATGTGATCGGCGCACTGTTCGGCGGACTTCCGACAGCAACCTACAGCCAGAATGTAGGTATCGTTACAACCACCAAGGTCATCAACCGCTGCGTCCTTGGCCTTGCAGCAGTCATCCTCGGCGTTGCAGGTATCGTGCCGAAATTCTCCGCACTTCTGACAACGATCCCACAGTGTGTTCTCGGTGGTGCGACCGTATCCGTATTTGCTTCCATCGCAATGACAGGTATGAAACTTGTAGCTTCCGCAGAGATGGATTACAGAAACTCTTCCATCGTAGGCCTTGCAGCAGCGATCGGTGTCGGCGTTTCTCAGGCATCCGCAGCACTTGCAAGCTTCCCGGACTGGGTAACTACGATTTTTGGTAAATCCCCTGTAGTTCTGGCAACACTGATCGCAGTAGTGCTGAACGTCATTCTTCCAAAGAGCCGCGTAGAGCGCAAGGAAGAAGAAAAACTCAAAAAAGAAGTAAAAGAAAAGATCAAACAGGATCACGAAGAGTTTGATCAGCAGTAAAAACTGAATACATAAAAAGATCCCTTTCTTATCTGGAACCGTTTCTGGCAGCCACAGTGAGGGGAAAGGGATCTTTTTTATTTATGGAAAAAATTATTTACGGTATACAAATGCCGGAAGTCCGTCCTCACCAAGAGGAACATTTACATTTCCCTGGATCAGCGGTCGGGCATAGCGGACAAAATCTTCGGTGACATCGTGACCGTCAGGTGTGATCCACTCTGCCGGAACGACCTTTTCCTGGTTACAGATCTCATTGACATCCTCAAGTCCACAGACCATCTGGTAATTACCATCAGCATCGGCCTCGCGGATGAAGGAAACCATCTTTCCAGTCTCACCGTTAAGGGCAGCCTGCACGCCAAACTTACCTGCAGCAACAGCTTCCTGCTGGTCGGTGGCAGAGATCATGGCTGCACTGCATCGCTGGCTGACGTTCAGTTCTACAGAACGGGCTTTGACACCGAGACGGCTACGGACAAGATTTTCAAGATATTTGCCGCATCCTGCAAGCATCTTGTGACCGAAAGTGTCGGTTCCTACAGAGCTGTCGTATTCGCAGATAAAAGTTCCCTCAGCGTCGTGGATTCCCTCAGAAACACAGACGATAAGGTTGCAGTTTGTCTCGAATGCTTTTTCCAGATCTTTCAGAAAAGCTTCCTGGTCAAAATCTGTCTCCGGAAGATAGATAAATAACGGGTTGTCGCCATCATATTTACGTGCAAGGGCACTGGCAGCAGTCAGCCATCCCGCATGACGTCCCATGATCTCGATGATCGTCACGGATTTTTTCTCATAGACATTGGCATCAAGAGTGATCTCACGGACAGTAGATGCAACGTATTTGGCAGCACTTCCGAATCCCGGTGTATGATCGGTATGGATCAGGTCATTATCGATCGTCTTTGGCTCGCCGATCACACGGATGGAGCTTCCAATTTTGGCTGCATAGCGGGAAAGCTTGCTGACAGTATCCATGGAATCATTTCCACCGATATAGAAAAACCAGCCGATGTTCATCTCTTCAAACTTGCGGAAAAGCTTCGGATAGACCGGATCTTCGAGAGATTCCGGCAGTTTGTAACGGCAGGAACCAAGATATGCGCCAGGCGTGTGAGTAAGATACGCAAGCTTCTCGCCCGGAAGAGCCTCCTCAAAATCAAGCACACGACCAGCCAGGAATCCCTCGATCCCATTGACCATGCCGTAAACATGTCCGATTTCATCAGAATGGGCAAGTCCCTCAGAAACAACTCCATAAAGGCTGCTGTTGATCACGGCAGTAGGTCCGCCGGACTGTCCGACGATAAGATTTTTCTTTGACATTTGTATACCTCCGATTAGGTTAATAATGAATTCATTGTAGCATACGGGGGAGAAATTGACAAATGAAGATTCAGGGGCATGGCGTTTCAGATCAGCAAAAGGTTCCTGAACGCAAAAATCTCATTCTCATCCATCAGCCGTTCCATTTCATTCAGATTGAGATCAGAGTGTTCGAGCTCTCGTGAAAAGCGGTAGCAGATGGATACGAGGTCATCAAAGGTGAAATGGTGGTCATTTGCGAGGTAAGTACCCACGGCGAGGTCGTGGATCATGGCTGTGCAGACGACTGCCATTTTTATTTTGGCGAAGATCTGGTCATCGTAGACGGCTCCGCAGAAGTAAGTGTAGATCCAATAAACGAGAAGCTGTTCTTCCTGGATCGTCCAGTCCGGGCAGGCTGCGAGGAATTCCTGACAGCAGCTGGTAAATTTTTCTTCGGAGTCACATGCCGTGTAGAGCGGGAGTAAGGTTTCGTGGAGATATTTCCGCCATCTTTTGCGCAGGACTTCCATCTCGGGAATGACAGCTTTCCAGACCTGTTTACGGTAAGTGACAGAATCTGTCCTGGAAGTTGTCCACTTCTGGATCTTTGCAAGAAAAGTATCTCCAACGCCGGAGCTCTGGTGGCGTGCGCGGATATCTTCCCACTGGTACAGCTCATTTTTGTCAAGAGCCAGCTGGAAATCATGTGTACAGGCAAGCAGTTTGCGGCGGCGCAGTTCCATGGGGAGGTTTCTGTCCTGAACGATGGAAATGAGGTAGTCCCTGGTATCCATCAACGCAGTAAAAAGCAGATAGTCAAAATCATCATACGTCTCTTCAGGAGTTTCTTTTTCTATTGTGACAAAAGTAGTTTTTTCCTTCCGGGAGAGAAAGATCCTCGCGGCCTCCGGGCAGGATAAAGAGAGGGAATATTCGCGCAGTCCCTCGAATTCTTCGATGTGGCGGGGATATTTCCGGCAGGTATCGCAGAGCATGCCAGGGCCAGCTTCGCTGTAGATATCGCAGAGATTTTCTTCATTTAAGAAAGCACATCGATGGTCATACTGGCGAAAAGCCTGTTCCTTCCAGTCAATATCATTATAGAGCCGGTTGCGGAAAGCACCCTTAAAGTGGCGGTATTTCTTAAGACTCCTGTCATCGATCATGATCTGCCATCCCGCACAACAGGTGTCCGGACAGGCTCCTGCGATACAGGAAAATTCTTTATAAAAAGCAGGAAATGTAATCTGCATTTTTGATGTCTCCTTTGTAAAAAATTATACAATGAATTATAGCATCCTGACTTCTTCTCTACAAGATACTCATTCTTATAAGTATGAAATAACTATAAATTCACATCCGGTTCCATTGACGTAAAATGTGTCCTGTGCTAAGATTTTACAGAACAGACAGTTAAATCTGATAAAATGCAGGAAATAAGTCTGGACGAAAGGAGTGTATTATGAGTGGGAAAAACACAGAGAATCAGTCCAAGCAGAAGAAAAAAGGAGATATCCTTCTGACCCTGGTTCTTATTGTGGCGATAGCAGTTTTCTGTTATGCAGCCGTGAATCTTTTTCATATTTACACAGAATACAAGAAAGGAACAGATGAATATAACCACATTGAACAGATGGCAGTGACAGACCGTGCACCGGATTCGCAGGAAGTGGCAGGACCGAATGCACAGCCAAAGGCCCCGATCGACGTGGATTTTGCAGCACTTAAGAGCGTGAACTCAGATGTAGTAGGCTGGATTTATGTAGAAGCACTGGATGGCATCAGCTATCCGATCGTGCAGGGCAAGGATAATGAAACATACCTGCACCAGACATACGAGAAGAACTATAATTTTGCAGGAACTATTTTTGTGGATTATGAAAACAGTCCTGATTTCAGCGACTGCAATACTCTGGTTTACGGACACAATATGAAGAATGGTTCCATGTTCGGCCACCTCAAGAAATTTGCAGAGGATCAGGAGACTTATAATAAGAGTAAATATTTCTGGATCCTGACACCGGATAAGAATTATCGTTATGAGATTATTTCTGCCT
>NZ_FR886675.1:0-30658 GCF_000436615.1 Blautia sp. CAG:237 | reverse complement strand
GGAGAACGGCCTTCGCAACTTCGAGTGCCCTCCCCTCGTGTGGTTTTTTCAAAACTCGAAGGTCCCTAAGGAAGTACCCTTAGATCACCCAAAAATTATCCGTACAAACAACCTTCCGATAAGTCTCAAACCGGAACCACTTGTTATGTACTTCCGAACGGTTTTCTGAGGTCACATTCTTTGCTTCTTCAAGGAATCTCTCAAGATCCTCTTTGTTTTTCACAAGCAAAGCCATTCCTCTTTCATCGACAACTGGGAGTCCCATGTAGCGGTAGTCTTCGATCTTCTGGATGTCTTCTACTTTGCCGTCACGGATCAGGACTGCTGCCCCGTCCTCAACGGAAAGGATATCAAAGTATTCCGGATATTTGAAGCTGTCTCCGGCAACCGGTACTTCATCACCGACATGATAGGTCTTCTTGGCGGATCCGGCTTTGGACATCATTGCATTTTCCAGATTGAAGTAGAATTCTTCGAATACATAACCGCCGACTTTGATGTCATCTTTCTGGAAGTACGGTTTCTCTCCGTCATTTTCTACGGTTTCAAGTATACCACATGCAGAAGTCATATGGCTTACACGGTCGATCAGGATCATCTCGCCAAGAGTTTTGTGTTTCTTGAACTCGTCAAGTACGATCTTTTCGGCCAGTTCGATCTCGCACAGTGCGATCTCATTTTTTTCGATATAATCTGCTGCGATATGTTCTCCGGTGTTGACATCGATCTTATATTTGATGCTGCGGATAAATCCAGGAATTCTCTTGGTTCCCAGTTTGACCAGATACTCTTTTCCAAGAGTCAGCTTGCTATCATCCATCCAGAGCAGTGTTGCAGTGAAGCTTTTTGCTACGGAGAGCTGTGCCTGGTCGGTGAGGACGCAGCCTCGGCTGACATCCACTTCTTTGTCAAGCTGGATGGTCACTGCCTGTCCTGTCACGGCTTCTTCTACGGAAGTGCTTCCGTTCAGAAGGGATTTGACAGTTGCAGTCTCGTTGCTTGGAAGTGTGGTGATGGTCTGTCCGACTTTGATCTTACCGCTCTCAATCTGTCCCTGAAATCCACGGAATTCATGGTTCGGACGGCAGACTCTCTGTACCGGCATGTAGAATCCTGCTTCGCTCTCTGTCTCTGTCACATCGACAGTTTCCAGATGATCCAGAAGTGTTTTGCCTGTGTACCATGGCATGTTCTCGGATTTGACTGTGACGTTGTCTCCTTCTGTCGCGCTGACAGGAACGATCACAACATCCTGAAGTCCGAGGCTTTCGGAAAGTTCATTGATATCTTTTACGATCTCATTGAATCTTTCTGCGCTGTAGCCTACAAGGTCCATCTTGTTGACTGCAAATACAAAATGATGGATCCCCATCAGGGCGCAGATGCGGCTGTGACGTCTTGTCTGTACCAAAACGCCCTGTTTTGCATCGACAAGGATGATCGCAAGCTGTGCAAAAGAAGCACCAACTGCCATATTTCTCGTATATTCTTCATGTCCAGGTGTATCTGCGACGATGAAGCTTCTCTTGTCTGTTGTAAAATAACGATAAGCAACATCAATGGTGATACCCTGTTCTCTCTCTGCCATCAGACCATCCAGAAGAAGTGAATAGTCGATCGCGCCGCCTCTGGATCCTACCTTACTGTCGAGGATCAGGGCTTTTTCCTGGTCTGCATAAAGCAGTTTGGAATCGTAAAGTATATGTCCGATCAGTGTGGATTTTCCATCGTCCACACTTCCGCAGGTAATAAATTTCAGTAAACCGCTCATCTAGAAGTACCCCTCTCTCTTTCTCTTTTCCATGCTGGCTGCACCGCCGTCAGAATCAATGATTCGACTGGTTCTCTCAGATTCTACAGAACTTAATGTCTCGTCGATGATTGCATCAAGGGTATCTGCATCAGAAAGGATACCGCCGGTCAGTGGATAACAGCCCAGAGTACGGAAACGGACTTTTTTCATTTCCGGTTTCTCACCAGGGTTGAGACGCATGCGGTCATCATCCACCATGATGATATTTCCGTCACGATAAACTACCGGGCGCTCTTTTGCAAAGTAAAGAGGCACGATCGGGATATTTTCTCTTTTTATGTACTGCCAGATATCTTTCTCTGTCCAGTTGGAGATTGGAAAAACACGGATGCTCTCGCCTTTGTTGATCTCTGTATTGTAAAGTTTCCACATCTCCGGTCTCTGGTTCTTCGGATCCCAGGCGTGGTTTTCATTACGGAAAGAAAAGATCCTCTCTTTGGCACGGCTCTTCTCCTCATCACGACGACCGCCTCCGAATGCTGCGGTAAATCCGTATTTATTGAGAGCCTGTTTCAGAGCCTGTGTCTTCATGATATCGGTATAAGCGGATCCGTTGTCAAAAGGATTGATTCCCTGCTTCACACCGTCCTCATTGATATATTCCAGCATCTCGATTCCAAGATCTTTGGCTGTCTTGTCACGAAATTCGATCATTTCCCGGAATTTCCAGGTTGTGTTTACATGTAAAAACGGGAAAGGTGGTTTTTCCGGATAAAAGGCTTTCAGTGCGAGATGAAGCATCACTGAGCTGTCTTTTCCGATGGAATAAAGCATAACAGGTTTTTCGCATTCTGCTGCCACTTCCCGGATGATATATATTGCTTCTGCTTCCAGTTCATCTAAATGTGATAATCCGCTCATAAGTTTTCTCCTGTACTAATATTTATTGGAATTTCGCCGATCAACGCTGATGACCAGCTCACTGCCGTCAGATCTGGTGATGTTCCAGTTGAGGAGATCACCTTTCTGGGTAACGTTCATGGTTCCACCCATGCCGCCGATGTCTGCGCCAAGATAAAATTCAATGGCTCCCATCTTACATTCCTTTACGCAGGAAACGCAGCCCCAGCAGTTCTTTGGATATTTCATGACCGCTTTTTTGTCTTTGATCTGGATCAGGGTACCAGGACATACTTCCTGACATTTACCGCAGCCGACGCATCGGTCCTCACGAATTCGTATGCTCATAAGTATCCCCCTTTACCAGATCCCTGAACAGAATGTGGATCTTGCCGTCTTCCATTCTGGAATTTACGTATTTTTCAAAATTCTGGTCTGTTTCCGGATGATCGAGATTCTCATTGAAAGAATGCCATCTGGTTTCTTTTCTGTTTCTGAGATGTTCGATCAGCACCTGACAGACGAGAAGTCTTTCTTTTAATTCGTATGCAAAAAGAAGTTCATGCATATCTTCTGCACCGACCTGATCGGCAAGTTCGCTCAGTCTTACGATCTTTTCTTCTGCAAGATCCAGCTGTTTCTCATTGAACTGATAGTTGCTGGCGATTCCGCCTGCGTATTCGTCCATGACTTTCTGCATGGCTTCTTCCAGTTCGTCGATGGTAAACAGACCGTTCTGTGCCTTGCGGATCTTTTCGTAATCTTTAATGATCGTCTGTGCCTGTTTTTCGATTTCGGATGTTTCTTCGTTATGATCGTCTTTTAACTGTTCGATGATCGCGAGAGAGGCGATCTTGCCCTCTGCCAGAGCACCGGTCACATATTTCTGAGGACATCCGCCTGCCACATCACCGGCTGCATAAAGTCCGTGGATGGTGGTTTCTCTTCTGGTATCTACCCAGAAACCGCTGGCTGTATGACCGCCTACGATATACGGCTCAGTTCCCTGGATCTCTACGTCCTGTTCGCTTGGCATCTTACCGCTCTCGATCCATTTGAGGGTCTGGCTCGGTGCCATATTCAGGTATGCTTTGAGAAGATCCTGATCCTGATCGGATGTGATACCGGAGGTCTTGAGATAACAAGGGCCATGCCCAAGCTGATTTTCTTTGACAGTTCCATATACACGCTGACTGGTAGTCAGACCGTAAATGTGCTCATAGACTTCGCCTTTGGAGTTGACCTGCTTTGCCTGCACGCCCTGTGCGATAGTTCCTGTCGGAGCGATCGTATCTTTGCAGCGGAGTGCGATAAAACGCATCTCAAAGGTTGTCATCTCTGCACCGGAACGGATTCCCATCGCGTATCCGGCTCCTGTGTTGAATGGCGGATACCACATCTTATGTCTGGAAAATCCCGGGTTGTTTGGTTTGTAGAGGCCGGCTGCTCCGCCTGTTGCGATCAGGACTGCTTTTGCATGGATCACATAGGCTGTTTCTTCCATGATGGAAAAACCGACAGCTCCGTAAACGTTTCCGTTTTCTGTGAGAAGGTCTGTGATATTTACATAATTGAGGACATCTACATTTTTGCTTTTGTATACGGCATCTGCGAGGAGTGGTTTGAAGTTTTCGCCATTGATCTTAATGTTGCGGTTTCCTCTTGCCACGTAGTCTCCGTTTTCGTCCTTGAGGATCACGAGACCAAGTTTTTCCATATCTGCCGTTACTTCATTGAATTCTTCTGCGGCTGTCAGAAGGAGATCGTTTCTGACGATTCCTGCCGCATCTTTGGTTGCGTAATCTACGTAGTCCTGTGGCTTGCGGCCTTTGACGATGTAGGCGTTGATCGCGTTGACACCTGCTGCGAGGCAGCCGCTTCGTTTGATGTTCGCTTTTTCTGCGACGAGAACGGAAGCGTCAGAGTTTCTGCTGATGGTGAGTGCGGCGTAGCAGCCTGCGGTGCCGCCGCCTATGATCAGGACATCTGTATGTAAGTGTTTTACCTGTAAGGGTCTGCTCATGTTTTTTTCTTCCTGACTTTATTCTGTGATCTCGATCTCGTGGATCGTTACGTTTTTTTCTTTGTCGATTCCGAATGCTTTGAGTACCGGGTTTCCTTCTTCCATAAGGGAGAGGATGAGGTATTCAATGGTCGGGTCAAATGCCAGGCGTTTGTCTTCTTCGGATGGACGGGATGGGGATTCCGGATGGGAATGGAAATTTCCGATGATCTTGTATCCATTGGCTCTGGCGTCTTTGAGTGCTGCAAGCTGTTCTTTGGGATCCATGGAGAAGTGTTCTCTGCTGGCGTCTACGTTTGTGAGAAGGTAGACTTTGGTGACGGTGATCTTCTCGGATTCTTTGGTTCCTGCGAGGAGACCGCAGGATTCATTTGGGAGGCCGGCAGTGCAGTGGTCCAGGATGGTGTTGTAGTCTGATTTTTTTATATATAATTTCATAATGGGGGCTCCTCGATATTGTTCTCTGACGTGTGTGAATAAACAGTTCAACGGGGACACGCTCTCGCTGACTTCGACTGGCAGCGGATACACTGTGTACTACGTCCACAGTGTATCGGTCACAATACGGTCACTAAGAACCGGCCGTCTCAGATCATCCCCTTATATTTCAATCCACGTTCCCGCATGGGGAACGACCATTGCTCTTTGACATATTCGACTAATGCCAATTTCACTAATTCAGTTTTAGTGCATGTCACACTCAACCTGCTCGTAGTCGATTAATTTAGTAATGGTAGGATGAACACCACATACCGGACAATCATGGTTTTTCGGCAGTTTAATTGTACGGAAAGTCATAGTCAGGGCATCGTAGGTGAGGAGTCTTCCTGTGAGGAGGTCTCCTTTGCCGATGATGTATTTGACTGCTTCCATTGCCTGGAGGCTTCCGATGACTCCGCCCATGGCTCCGATGACGCCTGCCTGTTTACAGGTTGGGACTGCATCCTTCGGCGGCGGATCTTTGAAGACGCATCTGTAGCATGGTCCTTCTCCTGGGACGTAGGTCATGAGCTGGCCTTTGAAGCGGATGATCCCTGCGTGGGAGAATGGTTTTCCTGCCATGACACATGCATCGTTGATCAGGAATTTTGCCGGGAAATTGTCGGTTCCGTCAATGATGAAGTCGTAGTCTTTGATGATATCCATGATGTTCTCGGATGTGATGAATTTGCGGTATGTATTGACTTTGACATCTGGATTGATCGCCTGCATAGTTTCTTTGGCGGATTTTACTTTGGCTTTGCCGAGGTCGGCTGTTGTGTGGATGACCTGTCTCTGAAGGTTTGAGAGGTCTACCTCATCGGCATCTGCGATTCCGATGGTTCCTACGCCGGCTGCTGCGAGATACATGGCTGCCGGTGCTCCCAGTCCGCCTGCTCCGATGATGAGGACGCTGGCGTTCAGAAGTTTTTTCTGTCCCTTTGCACCAACCTCTTTGAGGATGATGTGGCGGGAATAGCGTTCTAACTGTTCGTTTGTGAATGCCATTATCTTGCGCCTCCTCCCATGAAGTACAGGAATTCGATTTCGTCGCCGTCTTTGACTTCTGTTGTCTCGAAAGCTCCGCTTTCTACGAATTCGTCGTTGATGGTTACGGTTACATACTGAGGTGTTTCCACATCCTCTTTCTCAATTAACTCTTTTACGGTAAGTCCTTCTGGATATTCTTTCTTTTCTCCTGCTACTTTGATAAACATGATTCTTATCTCCTTTATTATAACAAAATTTATGAATTTAATTATCAAATCAAAGTTATATAATTGTGAAATGATAATTAGATATAATCTTCAAACAAAGCTTCAATCTCTTCTGGTTCTTTGAGCCCGACTATTTTGCCTTTCTGTTCGCCGTTTACGAAACAGATGACGGTTGGAGCGGACATGACTTTGTATTGTTCGGCGAGTGCTTTGTCGTAGTTGACGTTGACTTTATAGATGTAAAGGGCGTCTTCGTTTTCGTCTTCGAGGTCTCCGAGGATGCAGGCCATTTGTTTGCATGGGATGCAGGTGTCGGAGTAGAAGTCTACGAGGACTGGTTTGTCTGCCTTTAATACTTTTTCTTCGAAGTTTTCTGCGTTGATCCTGAGTGCCATATCATTCGTCCTCTACTTTCCTGACGATCAGAGTGAAGGTATCGTCGCCGTTGTCGGTGAGCTTCAGGATCTGATGTCCTTCTTCTTTGATGCTTCGCGGTACGTTCTGTACCGGTTCGCCGTTGTTCATACGGACGGCGAGGATCTGTCCGTCATCGAGTTCTTCCAGTGCCACTTTTGCCTTGACAAAGGTCACCGGGCACACAACATCTGTAATATCTACGGTATCATCAATTTTATAATCAGCCATCGTAAGCTCCTTTCAGTACTTCGTACAGTTTACCTTCTCCAACTCTGTCGATCGTGAATTTGAATCTTTCACCTGGTTTTGCGTGATCTCCGAAGAACTGGATCGCTGCATCTGTCACGCGGAAGAGCTGTTCTTCGGAAGTGATCAGTGGCAGGAATTCCTGTCCTTTGCTGATATGGTTTCCAAAAGTACCTCCAAATGATACAAGGAACGCTTCATTTACATCCCATGCATCTACCGGACAGGATTTTGCACAACGTCCGCAGTAGTTGCATTTGTCGGTATCGATCACAAGTTTGTCGTCCTTGAAGGAAATCGCTTCCTCGCGGCAGGCTTTTTCACAGACACCGCAATGGATACATGCATCTTCCTGCCAGGTAACCTGTGCGGCTCCTTTGATTCCTACATCGTTTTCTTCGGCTTTGAGACAGTTGTTCTGGCATCCGGTTACGCCGAATTTGAATTTATGAGGAAGTTCCCTTCCGAAATATCTCTCATTTAACTTAACAGCGATGTCGTAGCTGTTGATATTTCCGCTTGGACAGACTGCATTGCCCTGACATGCTGTTACCGTTCTTACTCTCGGTCCGCAGACACCTGGTTTACATCCGCCTGTGGCAAGATCTGCTGTCACATCATCGATGTCGTTTAATTTGATGAACGGGATCTCAACTCCCTGTCTGGAAGTGAGATGTACGTATCCGTCACCGTATTTCTCAGCTACCTCTGCGATCTTCTTGAGGTTCTCTGCTGTCAGTGTTCCACCGACACAGGCAAGACGCAGGGAAAAGTTGTTTTTCTGTTTCTGGCGCATGAAACCGCCTTTTTTTAATGTTGCATAATCTACTTTTGCCATTTTATTCTCCTTCTATCACTCGTCTGAAATCTTCCTTTAAGTCCTCGATATCTTCAATTCCCACACTGATCCGGATCATGTCATCGTACACACCGGAAAGCTCTTTTTCTTCATTGGAAAGGTGTGCTGCGATGGTGCTTGACGGGTGGATCACCAGTGTCTTGGTGTCTCCGATATTGGATACCAGCCAGGGAAGTTTTAGTTCGTTTAAGATCTGGAAAGCTCTCTCCTTGCTTCCTGTTCTTAAGGTAATGATCGCTCCAAACCCACCATGGAACTGTTTCGCCGCGATCTCATGATATGGATGTTCCTCAAGTCCCGGATAGGAAACGGTGATGCCATGTCCTAATCCGTTCAGGAACTCCGCCAGCTCCATGGCGTTACTACAGTGACGCTGCATTCGAAGTCCCAGGGTTTCAAGTCCCAGATTGTTAAGAAAAGCATTCTGCGGTGCAAGACAGGCTCCCATGCTTCGAAAAAGTCCGTTTCGCAGTTTTGTAAGATAGGCAAATGGTCCGAACTTCTTAAATTCTGCCATCGCCGGATATTTCTCCGGGTCCCATTTAAACTTGCCTCCGCTCACCAGAACTCCGCTGATCGCATCACTGCTTCCGTTTATGTATTTGGATGAGGAATGAATCACAACATCCGCTCCGAGGCGTAATGGCTGGATCAGATATGGGGTTGCAACGGTGTTGTCAACCAGAAACGGAAGTCCATGCTTATGTGCGATCTCTGCCACTCCCTCGATGTCTGTGACATCCAGCTTCGGATTGCCGATCGTCTCTGCAAAAACGGCTCTGGTCTCAGGCATGATCGCCTTTTCAAAAGCATCCGGGGTGTTTTCCTTAACATAGGTTGTGGTGATCCCGTATGCCTTAAGCTCATCCAGAAGTTCTACCGTTCCACCGTAAAGTCCTGCCGCTGCCACAACATGATCACCATTTCGAAGAATGTTCATCAGTGCCATGGTCAGTGCTGCCATTCCGGAGGAACACGCTACACTTCCGACTCCGCCTTCCAGTTTCGACATCCGCTTCTCGAAGGATTCGATCGTCGGATTGTTGATCCTCGTGTAGGAGTAGCCTGCACATTTGTTTGCGAAGATCTTCTCCAGTTCCTCTGCTGTATCGTGACGGAATGCACTGGACTGGTAGATCGGAACCTGTGTCGCGCCGTGAGGATTGCTGTCCTCGCTTCCATGAAGCAAAGTTGTGTTAAAACCGTATTCTTTCATTCCTGTGCTCCTTTGTTTTCCTTTGCTGTTTTGATGGTATTACTATATACCTATAAACATACCATGTCAATAGGTAATGTATGTTTTTTCCAAATTTTTTCATTTTTCTATTTTCAGCTTTCGAAACATATCAAAAAAGGCAGCAGAACACATCTTGCTTTTTTGATATGTTCTGCTGCCTTATGCCACAGAGTGGCTGTCAGATCACGTAATCTCCCATGTTTGAATTCTGTTCCAGAAGATCCTCCAGTGTGATTCCGTCAAAATATTCATTGATCAGCTTATAAAAGCCCTCCCACATCTGAAGTGTCTTACAGGTGGCAGCTCTCTCGCACTGGTTCGGATGATCATCCAGACAGGCAACCGGTGCCATGGATCCCTCTGTAATCCTTAAGATGCTCCCAATCGTATACTCAGAAGGTGTCCTGGCGAGACGATAACCGCCGCCCTTGCCTCTGAGTGCCTTGACAAATTTCTGTTTGCTTAATACGGAAACTATCGATTCCAGATATTTCTCTGAGATCTCCTGTCTCTTCGCAATGTCCATTAACGGAATATATTCTCCTGTATTATGCTCTGCAAGATCCAGCATGACGCGGATCGCATAGCGTCCTCTTGTTGAAATTTTCATGTAAATCCCTCCATATACCTATTATACCACAAGGTTATAGGGATTTCAAGCGATATCCCATCAGATTACAAGATAATCTTCTCTTGTAGAGCTGTTTTCCAGTGAGTAAACCTTGTTTTCTTTTATCACAAAAAGCCTCTGCACGAACACGTCGACTTTTTCGCCCTGGCGCACCATTGGCTCATCCAGGCCTCGTTTTGCCGTCAGCGTAACATCTCCGACTTTCACTTCCAGCTCAAAATAGCTTCCACGGAAAGCCACTCGTTCGACTTCTGCCCCGGATGCGGAGCTTTTGTACTTCTGTACCTCTGTCTTTCTGGTGACTTTGACAAACTCCGGACGGATGATCGCGTATTCGGCCCCTGGAATGTCCTCAAAATATTTGAACATCTGATAATCTTTTACAACAGCTGCCTGTCCGAAGAAAGATGCGCTGAATGCAGTTTCCGGACTCTGATATACCTCGACCGGGCTTCCCTTCTGTTCGATGTGGCCTCTGTTTGTGATGATGATCTCATCTGCCACCTCGATCGCCTCATCCTGGTCATGCGTCACGAAGATACTGGTAATCCCCAGCTGTTCGATCATATCTTTGAGCCAGGTACGGAGTTCCTGACGGATCTTGGCATCGATCGCCGCAAATGGCTCATCGAGGAGGAGAAGCTGCGGATTCGGAGCAAGTGCTCTCGCAAAAGCAACTCTCTGTCTCTGCCCACCGGAAAGCTGGCTTGGATATCTTTTTTCCAGACCCTTAAGGCCTACCAGCTCGATCAGTTCCATAACTCTGCTTTTGATGTATTTTTTGTCTGCTTTCTGGATTTTCAGGCCAAAAGCAACGTTGTCGTATACGGTCATATAGCGGAACAGCGCATAACTCTGGAATACGAATCCGATCCCGCGCTCACTTGCCGGAATGTCGTTGACTACTTTTCCATCAATGATGATCTCGCCGCTGTCCGGCTGCTCCAGACCTGCGATCATACGCAGGATCGTGGTCTTTCCACTTCCACTCGGACCCAGAAGACCGATCAGTTTTCCTTTCTCGATTCCAAAAGAAACATGGTCGGATGCTTTATAATCTCCAAAAGTTTTGTTGATATCCTTTAATTCGACGTACATTTAGACTTCCCCCTCTTTTTTTCCTCTGTGCTCCATCACGCTGCGGATGATCAGAAGGATCACCGCCATGATCACCAGGATCGAAGATACCGCAAATGCTGGCACATACTGAAATTCATTGAATAAGATCTCCACATGTAGCGGCAGTGTGTTGGTCAGGCCGCGAAGATGTCCGGACAGAACGGAAACCGCTCCGAACTCTCCCATTGCTCTCGCTGTACATAATACGATTCCATACAGGAGTGCCCATTTGATATGTGGAAATGTAATTTTAGAAAAAATCGTCCAGCCTTTCGCGCCCATCAGTGCGGCCGCCTCTTCTTCATCTGTTCCAATGGATTCCAGTACAGGAAGAAGCTCACGGAACACAAATGGAAAAGTAACAAATACCGTTGCAAGAACGATACCTGGAACTGCAAAGACGATCTGGATATTCGCCTTCTGCAGATACGGATAAAGGATGCTCTGTTTTCCAAAGATCAGAAGGTAAATAAGACCGGCAATGATTGGTGAGACTGTGACCGGAACATCGATCAGCGTCGTGAGCAGTTTTTTGCCCTTAAACTGAAATCTCGTGACTGCCCAGGCTGCACATAATCCAAGAACGGTGTTGCATACGACTGCGATCACGGTTGCTTTCAGTGTCAGCATCAATGCGGCGATCGTATAGGAGTCTGTCACCGCTTCTACATAGACTTCCCAGCCTTTTTTGAGAGCTTCTGTGACTACGACAAACAGCGGGAGTACCAGCATCACAAAAAGAAATAAAACGCTGATCCCGATCAGAAGATATTTTACGATCTTTGATTCATTTTCTCTGTTTTTCATCAGACGTTGCCTCCTCTCAGTCTTTTTGAATTGCGTGCCTGCATCAGATTCATCAGAAACAGGATGAGGAACGATGCGATCAGCATGACGAGAGCGATCGAAGTTGCGCTTTTGTAATCGAATTCCTGAAGTTCTGACATGATGATGAGTGGTGTGATCTCAGTCTCGTAAGGTCTGTTTCCTGCGATAAATACAACGCTTCCGTATTCTCCAAGGCAGCGTCCGAACGCCAGTCCTGTACCGGTAAGAAGCGGAGGAAGAAGTTCCGGAAGAATGACTCTTCGAAAAATATATCCAGGCTTCGCACCCATGACTCTTGCTGCTTCTTCATAAGAACCGTCCAGCTTTTCAAGGACTGGCTGCACTGCTCTTGCGACAAACGGAATTCCTACAAAGATCAGTGCAAATGTGATCCCAAGTTTCGTGTAGGCGATCTTGATGCCGAATTTTGCAAAAAAACTTCCGATGAGTCCCTGGTCTGATGTCAGGGAAGTCAAAGAGATGCCGGCAACTGCGGTCGGCAGCGCGAATGGAAGTTCGATCATACCGTCCATGATCCGTTTGCCCGGGAATTCATAGCGTACCAGAACCCACGCAAGGATCAGTCCCATCACGGCGTTGACAAGGGATGCGCCCAGTGCGGTGATAAAGCTGACATAAAAACTGGACAGGACTCTCTTTCTTGTAATGACCTCAAAAAATTCTCTCAGCCCAAGTTGCGAAGAATACACAACAAGAGAAGCCAGCGGGATCAGAACCACGATACTGAGCATGGTGATCGTCACACCCATGGTCAGTCCGAATCCCGGAATTACTCTTTTTTTGCTTTTTTTCATAATCGTTCACCTCGTATTTTAGTTGCCGTAGATCTGATCAAAGATCCCGCTGTCTGCAAAATGTTTCTCCTGCACTTCCTGCCAGCCGCCAAAATCGTCGATCGTTTTTAACTCCATTGTAAGGTCAAACACATCGCTGTATTCCTTCAGGATCTCCTCGTTGACCGGACGGTAATAATTTTCTGCTGCGATCCTCTGTGCATCATCGGAATAAAGATAGTTCAGATATTCTTTTGCGATGTCCTCTGTGCCGCGGTTCTCTGCCACTTCGTGGACCACTGCCACAGACGGCTGTGCCAGTACACTGATGCTCGGGTTGATGATCTCAAATTCATCCGGATCATCCTGTACAGAAAGAAATGCTTCATTTTCCCAGGCGATCAGGACATCTCCCTGTCCGTTCTCCACGAAGGAAGTGGTCGCGCTTCTTGCACCGGAATCCAGAACAAGTACATTCTGGTATAATTTTTTGATAAATTCTTCCATCTTGTCTTCCTGGTTATTATAAGCTTTCTGTGCATATGCCCAGGCTGCCAGATAGTTCCAGCGGGCTCCACCGGAAGTCTTCGGGTTTGGTGTGATCACATCAACATCGTCACGGATCAGATCATCCCAGTCCTGAATATTTTTCGGATTGCCTTTTCTTACCAGAAATACGATCGTGGAAGTGTAGGGAGCACTGTCGTCCGGAAGTTCTTCTTTCCATCCTTCATCGATCATTCCTGCATCCTGGATCGCATTGATATCATATTCCAGTGCCAGTGTCACCACATCTGCCTGCAGGCCGTTGATGACTTCCAGTGCCTGTTTGCCGGAACCGCCGTGGGACTGGATCACGTCCACATCCTGACCGGTCTCTTCCTTCCAGTGTTCCTGAAAGATCTTGTTATAAGATTCATACAGTTCCCTCGTTGGATCGTAGGAAACATTGATAATATGTACATCGGATCCTGCCCCTGCATCGTAGGAACAGACTCCGGTAAAAGCTGCAATTCCAAGTACTGCTGCCAGACACAGGCTTCTCAGTTTTTTCTTTGTCATTTCTGCCACTCCCTGTTGTTTTCTTATTTTACGTTAA
The DNA here is from genome assembly GCF_000436615.1 of Blautia sp. CAG:237. Lineage (NCBI taxonomy): Bacteria > Bacillati > Bacillota > Clostridia > Lachnospirales > Lachnospiraceae > Blautia > Blautia sp. CAG:237. Next base: position 17,055 of record NZ_FR886675.1, on the reverse strand, counting down.
AGGCATTATATACCAATAAACATACTTTTTAAATATGTTTTTTAGAAAACGTTTGCACAGATGTTTCTCCGGCACTGGTCGGGCATTGATCAGGCAGCAAAAAAGACCGCCAACACAGCACCTGTTCCCCTGTACGCCAGGAGTTACAGCCGTCTGTATTGATGGTCTTTTTTATTTTATATTTTTATTTCTGTTCATCGTAAGTGTCAAGGAAATTGTGTCTCACGCCATCCTGCTTGTATCCGATGACGGTATTCAGGTTGACATTCTCCACGCTTCGGAAAATATTATATTCAATGACCGGATCCTTCTTGGCAAGTTCATGGATCAGTTCCTTGATCTCCGCACGCTTGGAGCCCTTCTCAGTACCGCCGCAGGATGCACAGTGCTCTGTAAAGCGGCATGCACACTGGATGAAATGAAGGTCATTGTAATTCGCCCAGTGAATGATATCTGCCTCACGGATCAGATACAGCGGGCGGATCAGCTCCATTCCCTCAAAGTTCGTACTGTGAAGCTTCGGCATCATGGTCTGGACCTGTGCGCCATAGAGCATTCCCATCAGGATCGTCTCGATGACATCATCATAGTGGTGTCCGAGCGCGATCTTGTTGCAGCCCAGTTCTTTGGCTTTGCTGTAGAGATAACCTCTTCTCATTCTCGCGCAGAGATAGCATGGTGACTGTTCTTCTGCTGCAACGATATTAAAAATATCCGACTCAAAAACTGTGATCGGCACATTCAGGATCTTTGCATTATCCTTGATCGTCTGATAATTGATTTCATTATAGCCCGGGTTCATTACCAGGAAAACAACCTCAAAGTTCTTCTTGCCGTGGCGGGAAAGCTCCTGAAACAGCTTCGCCATCAGCATGGAGTCCTTGCCGCCTGAGATACAGACTGCGATCTTGTCTCCGTCCTGCACAAGCTCGTACTCACGGATCGCCTTGGTAAATCTCCTCCAGATCGGCTTGCGGAATTTCTTGATGATGCTGCGCTCGATGTCCTTTGTGCGCTGTTCTGCCGCATTGTGATCCGCTATCATTTTGCTGAGTTTGATCTTGAGCCATGCGCGGTAGCCGTTCTTGATGCTGTATACTTCATACCCCTGTTCATTCAGTTCCTGCGCAATTTCCTCACTCTTCTGCCCGGTATAACAGAGCAGGTAAACCGGACAGTCCTTGCGGATCTCGTCCATATGCTCTTCTAATTCTTCCCAGTAGATGTTGACAGCCCCCGGATAGGTTTCCTTGTCAAAATCTGCCTTGTCACGGATGTCTATGATCTGTTTTTCCCTTGTATCTTCCTGTAATTCTTCAATCGTTCTAATACACATATGCTTCTTCCTTAATAAAAAATTTCTTATATACAGTAATCGCTCCAGGTGCTCTCGGAAACGTGGGAGCAGCTGTTCCTGATCATCAGGTGACCGGAAAGTTCCATACGCACGACACCGCTGTGTCCGCCTTTCATGCGGTCGAGAAGAAGGTAGAGGGCAAATTTCCCCATCTCTTCCTTCGGAAGTCCTGCAGTTGTCAGCATCGGCTTCGTGTACTGCGCTTCCTCGATATCGTCACTCGCTATGATCGACGGCGTAAAATAAAGATTCCTGCAGCGTCCCAGATATTTCAGCATTCCGACAGCCGTAATGTCATTGGCGCAGTAGATTCCTGTCGGACAGTCGTCAGACTTAAGAAGCTGCTCCATCGCTTCGTAGCCTTCCTTCTCTGTCTGGTTCGTCTCCACGACATACTCCGGGATCACATCCAGGTTATTTCTCTTAAGAGTGTCCAGATAGCCATTGTAACGGTCCTCGTTTCGACAGTTTCCGACATACCCGATATTCCGGTGCCCCAGTGAGATCAGATGTTCCACTGCCATCGCCGCGATCTTTCTGCCGTCACACAACACTTCATCCACCTCATAATTGGTGGAATTACGGTTGACTGACACTACGCTCCGGTATTTCTGATTTAGTTTCTTAAGGGCCACAGGATTGCATCGGCCGATCACGATCAAGCCGTCCTGTTTTCCCTCCGTCTCAGTATACATTCCCTGGATGATCTGGTCAAGATTTTCCCGCCGGCATTTTCGGTCATCGGAAAAAAGCGGCATATACCAGACTTTGGAGAGGATGCAGTTGTGCTCGTGAATCTCGCTCTCCACCACGCGGAGAAGCTCTGTGAAAAAAGGATCCGTCCTTGACTCATCAGTTCTTGTCATCAGTACATTAACGTACCAGATCCGGCTGTCTCTGGACTGCCTGCCTTTTTTGAGATTTCTTGCCGCCTCGTTTGGGACGTAATTCATTTCCATGGCGATCGCCCAGACTTTTTCCCGAAGGCCGGGAATCGAACATTTGTAGTCAGGACGGTTAAGGATTCTGGAAACGGTTGAGATAGATACTCCTGCTTTTTCTGCAATCTTTTTGATAGACATATGTGTATTTCCTCTTGAAGTCGATAAAAAAACCGGAGGCCAGGGCATCGCCTCAAACCTCCAGAGTTTTTCAGATATAGTACATTTCCTGTTTTTCGTAATGATCGGAATAATATCCGCTCATTTGTGCCAAAGTCAAGTTTGACAGAATCTGATCGAGTTCCTGATTGACGGTATCCACCACCAGCTTCTGAATCGTATCTGAGATTCCTTTATAGCTGTTTTCCGCCACAACATCCTCATCTTCGAGGTGGTAGCTTCCTTCGAGAGCTTCCACCACGGATGCAACAGTGATCTCGTCAGCAGCCTTCGCCAGATTATATCCTCCCTGGGAGCCTTTGACACTTTTTACTATGCCTGTTCTGCGGAACGAGGCAAATATGTGTTCCAGAAACTGCAGAGAAATGTCATTTCTCTCAGCTATGGTTTTCAGGGCTACCGGTGTGCTGGACGGCTGTGCAGCCAGGTCCATCAGCGCAGTGAGACCATATCTGGTTTTTTTGCAAAATTTCAATTACTGGATTGCCTTGAAAGCTTCATCCAGATCCTGGATGATATCGTCGATGTTTTCCGTTCCGATGGAAAGACGAATCGTGTTCGGTTTGATACCCTGATCCAGAAGCTCTTCTTCTGTGCACTGGCTGTGGGTGGTGGTTGCCGGATGGATAACCAGTGATTTAACATCTGCTACGTTTGCAAGCAGAGAGAACAGTTCCAGGTTGTCGATAAAGTCTTTGGCTGTCTGTGCATCTCCCTTGATCTCGAATGTGAAGATAGATCCACCGCCATTCGGGAAGTATTTTGCATACAGAGCTTTCTGGCTCTCATCATCTGTTACGGACGGATGATGTACTTTCTCTACCATTGGGTGATTGTTCAGGTACTGAACAACTTTGAGTGCGTTCTCTACATGACGCTCTACACGCAGGGACAGTGTCTCAAGACCCTGAAGGAAGATGAAGGAGCTTACTGGAGAGATCGTTGCACCTGTGTCACGAAGAAGGATCGCACGGATCTTTGTAACAAATGCAGCCGGTCCGCATGCTTTTGTGAAGCTGATTCCATGGTAGCTCGGGTTTGGCTCTGTCAGGGACGGGAATTTACCGGAAGCTTCCCAGTCGAATTTGCCACCTTCTACGATGACACCACCGATTGTTGTTCCATGTCCTCCGATGAATTTGGTTGCGGAATGAACAACGATGTCTGCACCGTACTCGATCGGTCTTACAAGGTATGGTGTTGCGAATGTGTTATCTACAACGAGCGGGATCTGATGTCTGTGAGCGATCTCAGCGCAAGCTTCAACATCAACAACGTCAGAGTTCGGGTTTCCAAGAGTCTCGATGTAAAGTGCTTTGGTGTTGTCCTGGATAGCATTCTCTACTTCTTCAAGATTGAAGATGTCTACGAATGTTGTTGTGATTCCATATGCCGGAAGGGTATGCTCCAGAAGGTTTGTTGTTCCACCGTAGATGTTCTTTGCTGCTACGATGTGGTCTCCGTTCTGTGCAAGGTTCTCAATCGTGTATGTAATTGCTGCTGCACCGGAAGCTACTGCAAGTGCTGCTGTACCGCCTTCAAGTGCTGCGATTCTCTTCTCAAAAACGTCCTCTGTCGGGTTTGTCAGACGTCCGTAGATGTTACCTGCATCTGCAAGTCCGAAACGAGCTGCTGCATGATCGCAGTTACGGAATACATAAGAAGATGTCTGGTAGATCGGAACTGCTCTTGCATCGGTAACCGGATCCGGCTGTTCCTGTCCTACGTGAAGCTGAAGTGTTTCAAATTTGAATTTTCTGTTTTCTCTTGTGATCTTTTCGCCCATAATAATCTGATCCTCTTTTCTGTTTTTTTGATTTTTTGTGGGGGAAGGAAGAAACTCTTCCTTCCGACTGCCTATTGTATATGAAATTTCTTACTCTGTAAACAGTGCTGTTGAGTAATATCTGTCACCTGTATCCGGAAGAAGTGCTACGATCGTCTTTCCTTTGTTTTCCGGACGTTTGGCAAGTTCGATCGCTGCGTAGAGAGCTGCTCCTGAGGAGATACCTACGAGAACGCCTTCTTTCTTGGCAAGAAGCTTCGCTGTTGTGAAGCATACTTCGTTGTCGATCGGCATGATCTCATCATAAACCTGTGTGTTGAGGACTTCCGGAACGAATCCGGCTCCGATACCCTGGATCTTGTGCGGACCGCCTTTTCCTTCGGAAAGTACCGGGGAAGTTGCAGGCTCTACTGCTACGATCTTGATGTCCGGGTTCTGTTCTTTGAGGTATTCACCTGTTCCTGTAAGTGTTCCGCCTGTGCCGACACCGGCTACGAAGATGTCTACCTTTCCGTCTGTGTCGTTCCAGATTTCAGGACCTGTGGTTGCTTTGTGTACTGCCGGGTTTGCCGGGTTTACGAACTGTCCCGGGATGTAGCTGTTCGGGATTTCTTTGGCAAGTTCGTCTGCTTTGGCGATCGCACCTTTCATTCCCTTGGCTCCCTCTGTCAGAACCAGTTCTGCGCCGTATGCTTTCAGGATGTTTCTACGTTCAATACTCATGGTCTCCGGCATAGTGAGGATGATTCTGTATCCTTTCGCTGCTGCGATGGATGCAAGACCGATTCCTGTGTTTCCGGATGTCGGCTCGATGATCACGGATCCTTCCTTGAGGATTCCTTTTGCTTCAGCATCCTCGATCATCGCTTTGGCGATTCTGTCCTTGACGCTTCCTGCCGGGTTGAAGTACTCGAGTTTCACAAGGATGGTTGCTTCCAGTCCGAGTTCCTTCTCTACATTTGTTACTTCTACAAGTGGAGTGTTTCCGATCAGTCCAAGTGTTCCTTTATAAATGTTTGCCATGGTGTTTACCGCCTTTCTGTTTTCTTATTTATTCGTGTCTGTTTTTATTAACATACCTCTTTGATATGTTTAGTATGTTATTCCTTTTTACCCGAAATGTCAATAGGTTTTTGGAAAAAAATTGAACTTTTTTTCGCAGTATTGTATAATCCATTTATACGCGGAAAATAAACCTTTAGGAGAATGCATTTTATGAATCAGCAAACAGATAAAGCGATCCTGGTCGTGAGCTTCGGAACCAGTTATGAAGCCTCCAGAAAAGCTACCATAGAAAAGATCGAGCAGGATATTGCCGATGCTTTTGGCGATCATCGAATCTATCGTGCATGGACCAGCAAGATGATCATTTCTGTTCTTAAGAAAAGGGACAATTATATCGTTCCTACGGTAAAAGAAGCCCTGGAACAGATGATCGCAGACGGGATCCGGGAAGTGGCTGTGCAGCCGACACATATCCTGGACGGTATCGAGAATCATGTTATGAAGGAAGAAGTTCTTTCTTATAAAGAATCTTTTGACAAAATTGTATTCGGTACTCCTCTTCTGACCTCACCGGAGGATGAGCAGAAAGCGATCGAAGCTGTAAATTCTGAATTTTCTGATCTGAAAGATCCGGAAGCCCTGGTACTTATGGGCCATGGAACCACGCATCAGGTTAATGTTGTTTATGCAGGACTGGATAAGAAGTTTAAAACTTCAGGACACTCCAACGTCTTTATCGGAACAGTGGAAGCAGAACCAACGATCCAGGATCTTGTCAGAGAGGTATCTGCTTTCCAGCCATCCAAGATCTATATGACACCGTTTATGATCGTGGCGGGTGATCATGCACACAATGATATGGCTGGAGATTCCCCGAATTCCTGGGTCTGTCAGTTTAAAGAAGCCGGATTTGAAGTCTGTCCTGTTTTGAAGGGACTTGGCGAATATCCGGGAATCCGTGCGATGTTTGTGGAGCATGCACGTGAGGCGATTACTTCTATGTAATATTTCAGCATCAAAAAAGTCTGGACATCAAGACTTATAAAATCTCGAATGTCCAGACTTTTTTTAATTCTTCTGACTCTTCTTACATATCTGAATCCCGATAAGCAGAAGCACCGGGAACACGATCGCCGCGAGGATTCCCATCCTCAGATTATTACCCACACTGCTGGATACGAAACCGGCAAGTGTCGGACCGCCGGAGCAGCCGAGGTCTCCTGCGAGAGCAAGTAATGCAAACATTGCGGTACCGCCGCCTCTGATGGATGCCGACGCAATGCTGAACGTTCCCGGCCACATGATCCCTACGGAAAATCCGCAGACAGCACAGCCGATGAGACTGAGCATAAAACCCGCAGACAGCCCAGCCGATGAGACTGAGCATCGGAACCGGAACGAAAGCGATGCAGAGATAAGAGATCACGCAGAGAATGCTGCTGTAGATCATAAAACGTTTCAGATCGATCTTCTCTCCGTATTTCCCATAAAGAAGTCTTGCAAGTCCCATCAGGACTGCAAATGCCATCGGACCCGCGAGGTCTCCGACCGTCTTGCTGACCTTCAGTCCTTCTTCTGCAAAAGTGGATGCCCACTGGCTCACTGCCTGTTCACTCGCTCCTGCACAGGTCATCATCAGCATCACGACCCAGAAGATCTTCATGGAGCAGAGTTCTCTGATAGAAAGTCCCTTCTCTCCTTCTTCATGCAGGGAATAGATCGGGGAAGTCAGAAATATGATTCCATTGAGCACCGGGATGACCGCCCAGATGCGTGCAAGGATCTTCCAGTTTGCGATTCCGAAGGTACTGAAGAAGATCGTGGAAATCAGAACGACTCCCACATGTCCCCAGCAATAAAACGAATGCAGAAGGCTCATTGCTTTTTCTTTGTTGTCTGTCGGGCAGGCCTCGATGATCGGGCTGATCAGTACCTCCAGAAGTCCGCCGCCGATTGCGTAGATCGCAACTGCGATCAGAATGCCGATAAACGGATCTGCCGTGACTTCCGGAAGGATCGTCAGCAAAAACAGACCGATCGCCGAACAGATATGCGCGATCGTTACCGATGCCTTATATCCGATCTTATCTACAAATCCGGCTGACAGAAGGTCGATCAGAAGCTGGATCATAAAGTTGATCGTGATCAGCAGCGTGATCTTTGACAGCGGGATCTGGTAGCTTTTCTGGAATGTTACGAACAGCAATGGAACAAAATTGTTGACGATTGCCTGCACGATGTATCCCACGAAACAGGCGTACATGGTTCTTTTGAATGATGGTCTCATACCTTTTCTCCTGTAAAATATAACTTAGAATTTTATCATAATATCTTTTCCAGAAAAATACCAGCCATATTTTGACCACTTTTTACGAAATCCTGACTTTCTTTAAGGAAAATCATTTCAAAACTGAATCCTGATTTCTCTCTTAATGGCCATCTGGCATCGGATATGACATGCAGCATATTTTCCGATGCGTGAATACATTTGCTCGCATAAGGTACCATTTGCTTTTTATGCTTTTCTTTCTATATATGACCAGCCTTGCGTAAAAAATACTTTTTTGTTACAATTGTAAACTTTTTAATTTTTTAAGTTGACAATTCGTACTCTTTCTTTTAAAATTGTAAACCATAAAGATTTTGGAGGTTTACAAATGTCAAAGACGAAAACTTTAATCTACTGCAGTCTTTTTACTGCGCTGATCGCGGCGGGGGCTTTTATCAAGATCCCGGTGCCGGTGGTTCCTTTTACTTTGCAGTATCTGTTTACGATGCTTGCAGGGCTGCTGCTTGGTTCGAAACGTGGAACGATCTCTGTCGTTGCCTACATGCTTCTGGGGCTTGCAGGGCTTCCGATCTTCTCTGAGGGCGGCGGTCTCTGGTATGTCTTTAAACCAAGTTTTGGCTATATCATTGGATTCTGTCTCGGAACTTACGTGACAGGACGTATCGCAGAACATCTGAAGAAAAAGACGATCTTCCGCTACCTGCTCGCAAACCTGGCGGGACTTATGATCGTCTATGCCTGCGGCATGATCTACTACTACGTGATCTGCAATTATGTGATCAACACACCGATCGGGATCTGGCCGCTCATCCTCTACTGCTTCCTTCTTGCAGTACCTGGTGACATCGCTTTAAGCATCCTTGGTGCCATCATTGCCAGACGTGTCCGTCCAGTCGTGATCCAGTACCTTTCTGATTCCAATACAACTTTATTACATACGGAGGAGACAGCAAAATGAACCCACTTACTTTAGCCCAGGAAATCATTGACGGACGCAGGATCACAAGAGAGGATGATCTTTCCTTCTTTCTCACCTGTGATCTGGATGAATTATGCGAAGGTGCAAACCGCATCCGCAAGGCCTGTATCGGAGACAAAGTAGACCTCTGCTCGATCATCAACGGACGCAGCGGCAGATGCCCGGAAGACTGTAAATACTGTGCACAGTCCGCACACCACCACACTTCCTGCGAAGTTTATGATTTTCTTCCGGAGGAAAAAATCCTTGAAGCCTGTAAGATGAACGAGTCCGAAGGTGTTGACCGTTTTTCCATCGTCACCGCCGGAAAAGCTCTGACAGGAAAAGAATTCGACCAGGCGATCCATGCCTATGAGACCATGCATAAAGAATACAAGATCGACCTCTGCGCTTCCATGGGATTTATCTCCGCAGAACAGCTTCACCGTCTTCACGAGGCAGGCGTGACCAGCTACCATCACAACATCGAGACCTCCCGCAGAAATTTCCCGAACATCTGCACCACACACACTTACGACATGAAGATCGAAACCCTCAAAAAAGTCAAAACCGAAGGCATGTGCGCCTGCTCCGGCGGCATCATCGGCATGGGTGAGACCTGGGAAGACCGTCTGGATATGGCGATCAGCCTTGCTGAACTTGGCATCGACTCCATCCCGATCAATGCTCTGATGCCGATCCCGGGAACGCCTCTGGAACATCTCCCGGAACTTTCTGAGCCGGATATCCTCCGTACGATCGCTTTCTTCCGCTATATCAACCCGGAGGCAAACATCCGTCTCGCCGCCGGACGCGCCCTTCTCACCAACGACGGAGAAACTGCATTCAAGGCCGGAGCCTCCGCTTCCATCACCGGAAACATGCTGACCACCGTTGCCTGCGCGACGATCCGAAGCGACCGCAAGATGCTCGCTGACATGGGACGTGACGTGACTCCTGAATACTGGAAGGAAGTGTAAAATAAAAATGAGCAAAGCAATTTTTCTCACCGGAACCGGTACAGATATCGGCAAAACCTTCATCGCCGGACTGATCGTAAAAAAACTTGCACAGGCGGGCAAGAATCCTGCCTATTACAAGGCAGCCATGAGCGGAAATGACCGCCGCCCAGACGGAAGCCTGATCCCGGGCGATGCACTTTTTGTCCGGCAGATGTCCGGTATCTCACAGCCGCTTGGCGAAATGTGCCCTTATGTATATGAAAATGCCTGGTCACCACACCTTGCCTCCCGCGTGGAGGGAAATCCTGTTGACCTCGCTGTTGTCCACGAAGGTTTTACGAAAGTCGCTGAGAACTATGACTACATCACGATGGAAGGAAGCGGTGGGATCCTCTGCCCTCTCTGTTTTGATGAGCGCAAGATCCAGCTTGAAGATGTGATCCGGGAATTTGGACTTTCCAGTATCCTTGTCGCCGATGCCGGTCTTGGCACGATCAACAGTGTTGTCCTGACTTTTGAATATATGAAGACACACAACCTTCCGCTTAAGGGTATCATTTTTAATCATTACCATCCGGGAAACATCATGGAAGAAGATAATATTTTCATGTGTGAACATATGACAGGGCTTCCTGTGCTTGCAAAGGTACAGGACAATGCCACAGAACTTGAGACAGATGCAGATGTGCTGAGTGCACTTTATGACGAGGTGAAGATCAGATGATATGGTATCCTTATGAACAGATGAAAACAATGAAAGAGCCTTACAAGATCCTGGATGCAGAAGGCGTGCATCTCTACACCAAAGACCAGAAACTGATCGATTCGATTTCTTCCTGGTGGTGTATGATCCACGGCTACAAACACCCGGAACTGACCGCTGCCATCAAAGAACAGGCTGACCGTTTCTGCCATGTGATGCTCGGCGGTCTCACCCATGAGCCGGTAGAAAAACTTTCTGATAAGCTCCAGGAATTTCTTCCGGGTGACTTGGACTACTGCTTCTTTTCTGATTCCGGAAGCGTTGCGGTAGAAGTTTCCCTCAAGATGGCTCTCCAGTACAACACCAATCAGGGAAGAAAACGCCCCCTGGTGCTGGCTCTGGAACATGCCTACCACGGAGATACCTTCAAGGCAATGGAAGTCGGCGATGACGAAGATTATCATTTCGCTTTTGACAAAAAAGAAGGCGTTGTCCATATACCGACAGAGATCCCGGCGCTTGAGGAAGCATTTGAACTTTACCATGACAGGCTGAACTGCTTTATCGTAGAACCGCTCCTTCAGGGTGCCGGCGGCATGCGGATGTATAATATTTCTTTCCTGAAACGTGCCAGAGAACTGTGTGATCAGTATGATGTGCTTCTGATCTTTGACGAGGTTGCGACCGGATTTGGCCGTACCGGAAACCGCTTTGTGGCAGACCTTGTCCTTCCGGACATCCTGGTTCTCGGGAAAGCCCTGACCGGCGGTTATATCGGACATGCTGTCACGGTTGCAAACCACAAAGTCTTTGACGCTTTTTACAGCGACGATGACCGCCTTGCCCTGATGCACGGTCCGACCTTTATGGGAAATCCACTTGCCTGCGCCGTTGCACTTAAGGGAATCGAGATCTTTGAACGTGACGATTATATGAGCAAGATCCGGCATATCGAACAGATCTCCCGTCAGGAAATGGAAAATTTCTCTGACCCGCGCATCAAAGAAGTCCGCATCATGGGCGGCTGTACCTGCGTCGAAGTCCACGATTCCAAGACCCTGGAAGGCTTCCAGCAGTTTGCTTATGAGCGTGGTGTCTTCTGCAGACCCTTCTTAAACTATATGTATTCCATGGTTCCTTATGTGATCTCAGACGGGGAACTGATTCAGATCTTTGACGTAATGAAGGACTGGTTTCACTGAAACCAGCCCTTCTGTTTTACTTTTGTTTCTTTTTTCTCAGATATTCCAGAATAACCTCTATTTTGCGGATTGCATTTTTTTCGGCATTCTGATATTTCTGCACATCTTCGTTCCAGGAACCGTACTCTGGATCCTTGCGGTGGTCTTCAAGATCATAATGTTCTTTCAGATAACTTCCGAAATACCGGCTCAGTTTTTCTGCTCCGAGAACATTCAGATGATCGCCATTATCAAGGCTGTCTTTTTCCCAGTCAATCCCTAATTCCTCTGTCATCAGATTAAAATCAAGATATTCCGCACCATTCTGCTCTGCATAATCTGTCAGTGTATTATGCTTTGCATAATTATAGTTATTCGGAGACGGTGCACTGTACAGGATCACCGAAATTCCTTTTTCTCTGCACATTGCAAGCATTTTGTCCATGTAAGAGCGGACAGCCCGGGACATGTACTCTCTGCGCTCCGTTTTTTCCATGTAGCTGCCGCCGTCATAAGGCTCCACAATATCCCGGACAACAAACCCCTTATAGTAAACCTGCTGTTTTTCCGGGCCCATAAGCCAGTTCTGCCACATGCTGTGAAGCAGAAACACCGGAAAATAATAATTAACTGTCTGTGCAATCGTCTTACTGAACCCCTCTGCAGCATTCTGCGGTTGAAACATACTGTTCGTTTCGAATACAACAACCTTCGGTTCCTGCGTGCGCAGAGCTCTCCTGAGCATATAATAGGTTTCTTCCACTTCCTGTCCGGTCTGACCGCAGACAAACGAAGCAATTCCATTCTGTTTCCAGATCTCCAGCGGTGAAAATGTCGTATAGCTTTCGCTGTCTCCCAGAACAAGAACATCTATGCTGTTTTTCTTTTCATTCTGAATATTAAGCCAGGGTCTGTTTCTTGACTGTACAAACTCCGGATGTTTTTTTGCCATATTTACAAAGAAAGCAGACAGGATCAAAATCAGGCAGAGAAAAATTGCCAGAAACACTGCCGGTTTCTTTAAAGTTCTCATTTTCTGTTTAAAATCCTGCATAAATCAAATCAACCTGCTGATATCCTGTACCATAAGCACCTAACAGAAGTACTGCAAAAATCAGTCCATAATAAAGTATCCAGCGTACCGGAAGCTTCATCTCCTGCAGTTTATCCCAGTTCAGCAGTTTCCTTTCTTTTAATATATCTGCCACAGCGACAATAAGAATTCCAAAACCAACAGCTGCAAAATCTGCGGCGTTTAATCCCATTCCCAGAAGAGTTCCATCCCACAGTTTCTGTAGTTCAAACCCCTGAAAGATGCTTCGGAACATGTGAAATCCGGCTGCTGCACCTTCTGCCCTGAAAAACATTTCACCTGTAAAAATGATCATCCAGGTTTTCAGGATCTGCGGCACTCTCCAGTACAATGCGTGACAGTCCAGATGAAATCTTTCAAGAACCATCTCCCTGACCGGTGCAACTGCTTCTCCTGCCAGAAGGATTACAAAATAATACATTCCATAAAGAATATAATTCCACTGTGCACCATGCCACAGACCATTGCACATCCATACCGGGAACAAAGTCATTGCAAAGATTCCCATCTTGGTCAGATATTTCCCAACATGTTTCCGCGCAAAGTGGTTCCATTTCTTGACCAGCCCCGAAACCGAAACCGGATAAAAAACATATGCTTTCAGCCATGCGCCAAGTGTAATATGCCATCTTCTCCAGAATTCAGATGCATTTCCGGCAAAAAACGGCTGCCGGAAATTCTCCGGAAGATCCACACCAAAAAGGTTGCCGCTGCCGATCACGATATCCATACAGCCGGAAAATTCCATATAAAGCTGAAGCGTATATGCAATGGCGACAACCACGATCATAACACCATGATAGCTGGTATAATCGTCATAAATCGCTGCTACCAGAACAGAAAGTCTGTCCGCCACAACAATTTTTTTGAACAGTCCCCAGGCAATACGGATGATTCCCTTTGTAAGATTTTCGCTTCGAACCGGTCTGCACTCCCAGAGTGCATCTGCTGTATCATTCCAGCTGCTGATCGGTCCCTCCATGATCTGCGGAAAAAAGCCCAGGAAAAGGGCTACTTTGCCAAAATTATGTTCTGCTTTGATCCTGCCCCAGTAAACATCTGCCATATAGCCAATTGCCTCCAGCGTATAGAAAGAAATTCCTATCGGGATCAGAAGGTTCTGTGGGTTCAGATGAAAGCCGCTTCCTGATGCTGCAAAGATTCTGTTTATATTCTGTATAAAAAAATTACAGTACTTTAAATATGCCAGGATTCCAAGTAAAATAACAATCCCGGCTATAAGAACTCTTTTTTCTTTTGCTTTGTACTGTTTTTTTACGGCAGAACGTTCTTTGGAGGGAAGCCCTTTTGACCTGGCTTTTCCGGTTTCTTTGAGCTGCTCCATCCAGCGCCCTGCTCCGTAGACCAGTCCTGAAACCGCAATCAGATATCCCACAAGCCACTGGCTGAAGGACCAGAAAAAGATATATCCTGCAAGGATCAGAACTGCTCTGCGCATTTTTTGTGATGAAAAATGATATACAAGAACTACCAGCGGCAAAAACACAAACAGATATAACTCTGTATGATATGCCAATGCCATATCAGTTCTCCTGTAATCTCTGGATCATTTTCCACATAGCATCTGCGGAATTAAAGTTTTCCGGAACGATCTCAGATGCATCAATTTCAATTTCGAACTGATCTTCCAGCTCAGAAATAAGGCTGATCACTCCAAAAGAATCCAGAATACGGTCATCGATCAGGGCTGTTTCATCTTCCCAGTTTACAGTATCATCAATATCATTTAAAATTTCCAGTAAAGTTTCCATTATTATTTTTCCTCCATATTCCATTTATAGGTTTTGTATGCTTTTCTTACCTGTCTGAATCCATCTGTATTATTATACAGCATAATCTTCGGAAGGCTGTGGCTCAAGAACAGCAGCATGCCCTCCATGCAGGAGTAAGCTCCTGTCTTCTTAAATACCAGAACATCTCCCGGCTTCGGATCTGTAAGCGGCAGTTTCTGTACCATAATATCATTTACAGTGCAAAGGCTTCCGCAGATTGTCCAGTTCTTCTGTTCTCCCTGTCTCTCTTCGGCAAGAACTTCCATTGGTGGCTCATACATTCCTCTGATCTGTCCGTCATAATTAAGCTGATGGATTCCCCCATCTGTAATGCAGTAATTTCTGTCATCACTTGATTTGACATCCATGATCTTTGTAAGATAATATCCACAGTCCGCTGCAAAGGCTCTTCCCATCTCGAGAGTTACCCTTCCGGAGAAGTTCATCTGTTCCAGAGTCTGTACCAGCTCCAGGAGACCATCATCCCCGATTGCTTTGGATGGATCAAAATAAGGAACCGGCATTCCCGGACCATACTCCAGTTCTTCTGGTTCAAAATCATATTTCTGCTTCAGTTCAGTAAGAAAAACATCGAGTTTCTCCAGTTCCTTCTGGATCTTTCCGACAGAACGTTTCTGTGTGCCGGAAAAATAGTGAATCCCACGGATCTTAAGGAAAGGATAGTTCTGACGATTTTCAATAAGCTCTTCGATCGTCTTCTGATCCATTCCGAACTGATTGCCGCTTGTCAGTCTCGGAAACACTGAAATTTCCTGCCTGTGCTCCGCTGACCAGTTCTTAAGAAGTTCAAACTGCTGCAGAGATTCCGCTGTGTACATACAGGAATTCCCATATTTGTCCAGTACTGCATTCAGTTTTTCTGCTTTTTTGAGTACACCGGACACCAGAATTTTCTCCGGGGCAACTCCCTGTTCCTCGCAGATTGCAAACTCTCCCATCGAACATACTTCAATACGATCAACGATAGGCTCCATCACTTTTACAAGGAAAGGATTTGCCTTCATCGCATAACAGAGACCTGCTACTTTGCCAAGAGTATTCTGAAAACGTCTGGTTGTTTCCTGTAACTCTTCTTCATGGAACACATAAAGCGGTGTTCCAAATTCTGCTGCTTTTTTGAGCTCGTTTGTCTGCATTTCCATTAGCTCCATTCCTCTGCAAGATATTTACGGTCAATCTTGCCATTTTTGTTGAGAGGCATTTTGTCGATCTTTCGGATCTTTGCCGGAATCATATATACAGGGAGATAACGTTTCAGTTCCTGATGAACTTCTTTCTCCTCGCTGTCGCCAGTATAAAATCCCAGAAGTTTGTTGCGTTTTTTGTCAAACAGACAGCAGCATCTTGATACTCCGTCAAGTTTCTCAAAGGCTCTCTCGATTTCTTCCAGTTCGATACGATGTCCCATGTGTTTGATCTGGAAATCTTTTCTTCCTGCAAAATACAGATTCTCATCCTCTCCGTAGTAACCAAGGTCACCTGTCTTGTAATATCTTGCAGTTTCTCCTGTAGATGCAATGATTCCCTGTACAAATCTGCGTGCAGTCTCCTCTTCATTATGATAATAGCCATCTGCCAGAGACTCTCCTGCAACACAGATCTCACCTGTTTTGCCAGGTTCTGTAATCTCTGCGCCGGTATCATCAAGAAGAAATACAGTTCGTCCATTGAATGCCTTACCTGCCGGAATCACTTCGCCATCCTGGAATTCCCTCTGTACCGGATACCAGGTACAGTTACAGGTAATCTCTGATGGTCCGTACAGATTGACAAATTCGGTCTGTGGCAGAGCCTGCTGCCAGAGGCGCATCTGCTTCACCGGCATAACTTCGCCGCTGAACATGATCAGTCTTGCATCTTCCGGGATCTTATATTTCAGTCCCTTCAGAGAAGAGATCAGACACAGGGCAGAAACAGCCCAGACCATAACTGTAACCTTTTTGTCGCAGAGATAGTCGAGAAGCTTCGGCGGAAGTGCAAACAGACGCTTCGGAACCAGCACCAGCGTTGCTCCTGTTGTAATTGCGGAATAAATATCCTTGACCGAAACATCAAAATCAAACGGAGCCTGATTGCCAATGCGGTCCCTGTCCGTAATCTGAAACTGTTTCGTAAAATGACCAATAAAATCAATGACTGCCTGATGGCTGACTGCCACACATTTCGGTTTTCCGGTAGAACCTGATGTAAAAATACCATAAAGAAGATCTGTATTTTTTGCAAAAGAACGTCGTTCCATCAGTTTGTCCAGTTCCTGTACAGTAACTGCTTCATCAGATGGTTCCTCTTCCAGAAGATAGATCTGTCCCTGATAGCCGGCATCATCAAGCTGATGTCTGTATGTACTGTCTGTAATCACCAAATCTGTTTCAAGAACAGTAAGGATATCCTTAAGCCTTTCAAGCGGCTGTTCCGGATCGATCATTACATAAAAACATCCTGCATAAACAACGCCAAACATAGCGGATAAAATCTCGGAGCTTTTTTCGTGCAGGATTGCCACTGGTCTGCCTGGTTCTGTCCTGTTCAGGAAAGACAGACCAAAATGTCTCGCCCGGTTCAGAAGTTCCTGATAGGTAAACTGTTGATTTCCGTCATCCACTGCTGTTTTGTCCGGAAATTTCTCTGCTGTATTTTCCAGATATTTTAATATATTATCCATTGCCTATTCACCTGCCTTTACTCATATCATTTTTGCATAATAATATTACCTTTTTCTGAATAATTTCTTAATTTTTCTTAAGTTCACCTATTGTGCTACTTCAAATAAATTATATGAAAACCT
>NZ_FR886674.1:0-23751 GCF_000436615.1 Blautia sp. CAG:237 | reverse complement strand
CGCGGCTTTTTTGATACATGCAGGATGGATTTGTATAAGAGAGAATGGCATGAATAAAAAACTGGATAAAAAAAGAAATATAGATTTTTACCTGTTATATACGTTAGTTTTTTTGGCAGTTGCCCTGGCACTGTATCTGAAATTTTTTGCAAATGGGAAATCACTTGTCTGGAGCCATGACGGTGTGCCACAGCATCTCAACTCACTGGCATATTATGGAAAGTATCTGAGAAAGGTACTTCATACTTTGTTTATAGAACATAAGCTGTCCCTGCCTCTGTGGGATATGCATATTGGCTACGGTTCGGACATTTTGACGACCTTACATTATTATGTGATTGGGGACCCGCTGACACTTTTATCTGTGTTTGTCCCGGCATCAAAGACAGAAGCCCTCTATGCGTTTCTGATCTTTCTGCGTATTTATCTGGCTGGCATTGCGTTCAGCAGATACAGTTTTTATCATAAGAATTCAAAACAGGCGACCTTTATGGGAACGATGATCTACATCTTTGCAGGATGGACGATCTATGCGGCGATGAAACATCCGTATTTTTCCAATCCCATGATCTACCTGCCTCTGATTCTTCTGGGAATTGACAAGATCTATAAGAAACAAAAACCATATGTATTTATATGGTCCGTTGCCCTGGCAGGACTTTCAAACTTTTATTTCTTTTATATGCTGGGGATCTTTATGGTACTTTATGCGATTTTCCGCTACTTTGATCTGTTTGCGGACAGATCCATCAAAAATATCGGGAAATGGCTTGGCGTTTTTGCGGTATATTCCGTGATCGCAGTACTGATCGCTGCGGTGATCCTGCTTCCGGTGATTCTTCCGGTGTTTGGAACGGATCGTTTCAAGGCAGAGAACTATGTACCGCTGTTTTATGACAGAATTTACTACGAAAAATATCTTGGATGTCTGATCGGAGAAAACATGATCCAGTGGGGTGTTGCCGGTTATACGGCAGTTTCCCTTGCCGGTGTTTTCGTACTGTTTTCCAAAAAGAAAAAGTACACCGCACTCAAGGCTGGTTTTGTGCTTCTGAATGTGTTTTTGCTGCTGCCTTATGCAGGGCATGTCCTGAATGGACTTTCCTACGTTTCCAATCGCTGGATCTGGGCTTATGGAATGCTGATCGCGTACATCTTTGTAAAAATATACCCGGAACTTTTTGCTCTTACGCTTACAGAAAAGCGAAAAGTTTTTGTGATGCTTCTGATCTACTGTATTCTGGCGCTCCTTCCGGAGGCGGCAAGGACACAGCGAAATCTGATGGCGATGGTCCTTTTGTCACTTTCGACATTTATCGTGCTTTCCTTCGGAAATATCTTTACCAGGGAGCGAAATCTTACGGTGATGGTTGCAGGTTTCCTGATCGCAGGCATCCTGTTTAATATGCATTATCAGTATTCCTATGAGAAAGATTATCTCTCGGAATTCACCGACAGTGGAGAAGCCCTGGAGAAACTGGAAACAGGCGTTGACCGTGCGGTACTCAGTACCGATGATCCTTCGGTTTACCGTTATGACCAGATGGATACGAATTCCAGCGAAAACTCTTCGATGCAGATGGGAACGAACAGTACTGCTTATTATTTCAGTGTCGCAAGCTCAAGCATCGCGAATTTCTTTGACGAGATGTACCTGAATACACCGTGGGAACAGCATTATAACAATCTTGACGGACGGACGATCCTGGACCGCCTCGCTTCAGTGAAATATTTTGTAGTCAAAAAGGGCAAGGAATCAGATCTTCCATATGGCTATTCCAGACTCAGCGGCGAAGCAGAAAAGAATGGCAAGACTTATCTGGCATATGCAGATGAAGATGCATTGCCGCTTGGCTATACCTATGATTCCTGGATATCCAGAGAAGATTATGACAAGATGACTGTGACAGAGAAACAGCAGGCTCTTTTGCAGGGCGTGGTCCTCGATGACAGTTCCCTTCCAGAGACAGAGACACATTTCAATGACCGCGAAGTTTCCTATTATACATCAGAGGGCAAAGGCTGCCGCCTCAAGAATGGCAAAGTCGTGGTCACACAGGAAAATGCACAGCTCAAGCTGGTCTTTAAAGGAGAGGAAAATGCGGAGACATATCTGATCACGGAAGGCCTGGATTACGAAGGGCTTTCCCCAAGAGAAATGATCAGCGACAAAAAATGGTCCAAAATGACAACTTACGAGCAGAACAAACTGCTGGAAGAAAACAGCAACTGGCGTTACTGGAAGGAGAGTCAGAAAGCTTCGATCCAGATCGGAGGACGTTTCCTCAAGAAAACGATCCAGATTTTTACAGATAAGTACAATGCATACAGTGGCAAGCATAATTTCCTCTGCAATACCGGATACAGCGAAAAAGGCAGACACACGATAACTCTGACTTTTGAAAATACGGGAGTCTACAGTTTCGACAGCCTCAAGATCTACTGCCAGCCAATGACAGAGATCGACAGTCAGACCAGCAAACTTGGCGAAGAAGTTCTGACCGATGTAAAAATTGGCAATAACGAGATCAATGGAAAAATCTCTCTTTCTGACACAAAAGCACTGGTACTTTCCATTCCGTACAGTGAAGGATGGACGGCGTATGTCGATGGAGAAGAAACAGAACTTAAAGAAGCAAATACCATGTATATGGCCCTGGAACTTCCGAAAGGTGATCACGAGATCCACCTGGTATACTGGACACCATATCTCAGAACCGGTCTGTGCTTGACTTGTATCGGTGTATTGTGCTACATTGTGTTGGTGTTAATAAACAGAAAGAAAAAGAGGTTTTAAAAATCATGAAGAATATGCTGTCAGTTGTGCTTCCGGCTTATAATGAGGGACTTATGATAGGAAAAACCTGCAGGGTTCTTCGGGAAGTACTGGAAGGAGCAGGAATTCCCTACGAACTGGTTCTGGTAAATGACGGTTCCAGCGACAATACCTGGGAAGAGATCCTTAAGGCGGGTCACAAAGACCCGGCAGTTCTCGGTGTGCGTTTTTCCAGAAATTTCGGGAAAGAAGCGGCAGTTTTTGCAGGAATGGCGCAGGCATCCGGAGATGTGGTCGCTGTTATGGACTGCGACCTCCAGCACCCGCCGGAAACACTGATAGAAATGTACGCACTCTGGAAACAGGGGTATGAAGTGATCGAGGGCGTCAAGAAAAGCCGTGGCAGAGAAAGTTTTCTGCACAAAGAAAGCGCAGGCTTTTTCTATGGCATCATGTCCAAAGTGACAGGCGTAAATATGCAGAACGCTTCCGATTTCAAGATGATGGACCGGCAGGTGGTGGATAATATCCTTGCGATGCCGGAGCGGAATATGTTTTTCCGTGCAACTTCATCTTGGGTGGGATTCAGGACGACATCTGTAGAGTTTGAGGTACGGGAGAGAGAAGCGGGAGAGTCCAAGTGGTCTACCTGGTCACTGGTCAAATATGCATTTACCAATATCGTGGCGTTCACAACATTGCCGCTTCAGTTTGTGACGGTGGCAGGTGGAATCTGTTTTCTTGGTTCACTGCTTCTGATCATTTATTCCCTGGTGCAGTATTTCTCAGGTCATGC
Organism: Blautia sp. CAG:237; assembly: GCF_000436615.1. Taxonomy (NCBI): domain Bacteria; kingdom Bacillati; phylum Bacillota; class Clostridia; order Lachnospirales; family Lachnospiraceae; genus Blautia; species Blautia sp. CAG:237. The sequence goes on along the minus strand of NZ_FR886674.1, from coordinate 20,179 downwards.
AGTGGAAGGATACACAACGACGCTTCTCGTGCTTCTTCTGATCGGCAGCGCGATCATGCTGAGTCTTGGCATCATCGGATACTATATCGCCAAGATCTATGAGGAAGTCAAGCGCCGTCCGCGTTATATCGTTTCCAGGATCATGCGTGGTGGAGAAGACGTTTCAGAGACTGCCAGACACGATGGAAGATAGGAGCAAATGATTATGAAGAAACTAAAAGATATGATCCTGCGTTTTTACCAGAACGATGTGATCCGATATGTATTTTTTGGAGGATGCACGACCCTGGTCAATCTGGTCTGCTTTTTTGTACTCCGTAAATGTGGACTGGAGCTGAATATTGCAAATCTGATCTCGATCATCACAGCGATCCTGTTCGCCTATGTCGTTAATTCCAGATTTGTATTTCAGGACAAATGCGAGACACTTAGAGACCATTTCAGACCGTTCTGCAAATTTATCAGCGCGCGCCTTGTGACAATGGTGATCGAGGTCGGCGGTGTGTGGCTCCTCGTCGAAGTCTGCAAAATGAACGACATGGTGGGAAAATTCATCACACAGTTTATCGTTCTCGCTTTAAATTACATATTCAGCAAGTTTTTTGTTTTTACAACAGGAAAAAAATAATCTGGTCTTAAATATACGATTGGGGGATTTCAGAAATGACATTAGAAGAAACACTTCAGAAGACTCATCCACTGGATGAAAAAGCAATGGAAATTTCCAGAAAGAGATGGGACAGTATCGCTAAACCACTGCATTCTCTTGGAAAGATGGAAGATCTGGTCGTTCAGATCGCGGGCATCACAGGAAGCCCGGATATGAACCTTAAGAAACGTGCCCTGGTTGCGATGTGTGCAGACAACGGTGTGGTAGAGGAAGGCGTGACACAGACAGGACAGGAAGTGACCGCGATCGTTGCAGAGAATTTCCTGACAGGCGATACTTCTGCCTGCACGATGTGCCGTCAGTGCGGAACAGATGTTTATCCGGTGGATGTTGGAATGGCGGTAGATACCAAAGTCCCGACAGATCTCAAAGTTGCCATGGGTACCAGAAATATGGTCAAAGAACCGGCAATGACAAGAGAAGAAACAGTGAAAGGGATCGAGGCGGGGATCGAGATGGTTTCCCGACTCAAAGCGAAAGGATATGGACTCCTTGCTACCGGAGAGATGGGGATCGGAAATACTACGACCAGTAGTGCTGTTGCATCTGTTCTTCTTGACCGTCCGGTGGAGGAGATGACAGGACGCGGCGCAGGTCTTTCCAGCGATGGTCTGAACCGCAAGATCACCGCGATCAAAAAAGCGATCGACAAACACCAGCCGGACCCGAAGGATGCGATCGATGTCCTTGCAAAAGTCGGTGGTCTGGACATTGCAGGTATGGCAGGCGTATTTATCGGCGGTGCTGCCTTTAGTGTTCCGGTTGTGATCGATGGATTTATCTCCTGTGTGGCAGCCCTGATCGCGCAGCGAATCTGCCCGACCGTAGGTGACTATATGATCGCTTCCCATGTATCCAAGGAACCGGCTGCCCATCTGATCCTGGAGGCTCTTGGCAAAGAAGCTGTGATCCACGGTGACATGTGCCTTGGAGAAGGCAGCGGTGCTGTTGCCCTGTTCCCGTTCCTTGATATGGGAACCGCAGTTTATCAGTCTATGAGCACGTTTGATGACATTCATGTAGAACAGTATGAGGAGCTTGTCTGAGTATGATGATTCTTGTAACAGGAGGCAGCGGAAGCGGGAAATCTGCCTTTGCGGAAGATCAGGTCGTATCTTTTGGCGAAGCGGAGAGAGTCTATATCGCTACGATGTTCCCTTTTGATGAAGAGAGCAAAAAAAGAGTGCAGCGCCATCGGAATATGCGAAGCGGCAAGGGGTTTGAGACCATTGAATGCTACACCGATCTTGCACAGGTAAGAGTTTCAAAGGGCAGTACTGTCCTTCTGGAATGCATGTCGAATCTTGTTGCCAATGAAATGTTCCAGGAAAACGGAGCACATGAGCGGACAGTCCAGGAGATCCTCAAAGGTGTGAAGTCTCTTCTTGCCCAGGCGGGGAATCTGGTGATCGTCACGAATGAGATCTTTTCGGAGGCGGCTTCCTATGAGGGAGAGACGGAAACTTACCAGAAATATCTGGGAAAGATCAACCAGGAGCTTGCACATCTTGCGGATGAGGTCGTGGAAGTAGTTTACGGAATCCCTGTCTATCACAAGAAATCAAAAGGAGGCACTTACCATGAAAAGTCTGTGGAATAGTTTTAAGATCGCATTTGCCATGTTTTCCAAGATTCCCATGCCACAGGCAGAGTGGACAGAGGAAAACATGCGCTATATGCTGTGCTTTTTTCCATTTGTAGGAGCAGCAGCAGGCCTCCTCACGTTGGGAGTAAGCTGGCTGGGAGAGTACTTTGGATTTGGTACAGGCTTTATGGCAATGGCACTGATCCTGGTTCCAGTCCATGTGACGGGCGGGATCCATGTGGACGGGCTTCTGGACACTTCAGATGCCTTAAGTTCCTGGAGAGACCGTGAAAAACGTCTGGAGATCCTCAAAGATTCCCATGCGGGTGCATTTGCCGTGATCACAGCATGCGTGTATTTCCTGGTTCTGTATGGCGGATTCAGCCAGATCACGGGTGACTGGACAGCGATGAAACTTATCGCACTTGGCTATGTAGTATCGAGATGTTTTTCCGGACTCGGTGTGATCACCCTGCCAAAAGCTAACGCCGGCGGCACAGTGGCAGAGTTTTCACGCAAGGCACAGGATACCACGGTTCGAAATACGCTGATCGTTTATCTCGTGCTTCTGGCGGCTTTGATGCTTCTGATCCAGCCGGTATGGGGAGCAGTGACTTTTGTGACGGCTGTGCTTGTTTCCCTTTTTTATAAACATAAGGCGATGAAATATTTTGGAGGAACGACCGGGGATCTGTCGGGGTATTTCCTGTGTCTCTGTGAGGCATGGATGGTACTTGCACTGGCAATCCTGACGGTAGTTTATCCGATATAGGAGTGTAGAGTATGGAAATAATAATTGGAGGGGCTTTTCAGGGAAAAAGCACCCTGGCAGAAAAAGATCATCCAGATGTAACATGGATAAACGGGGCACAGGCAGACTGGGAGAGCCTTTCCCATGCAGAAGGTGTCATGGGATTTCATGAATATATCCGAAAAGAAATGAAAGCAGGAAACGATATCAGCAGCCTTGCCGAAGACCTGATCCGTGTAAATCCGGATCTGATCCTGGTATCAGACGAAGTTGGTTATGGCGTTGTGCCGATCGATGCGTTTGACCGCGCCTACCGTGAGGCGGTCGGCAGGATCTGCACGAAACTGGCAGCATACAGCCACCGGGTAACGAGAGTTGCCTGCGGGATCGGGACGGTGATCAAGGATGCTTAGGTTATGGTTTGTCCGCCATGGAATGACGGAGGGAAACAGCCACCAGAGATATATTGGAGTGACAGATGAACCTCTCTGTGAGGAGGGACGGAAATTACTGGAGAAATTTACTTATCCTGCCGTACAGGCTCTGTTTGTAAGCCCTCTGAAACGCTGCAGGGAAACCGCATCGATCCTGTTTCCGAAGGGAGAGCAGAGGATAGTGCCGCTTCTTGCAGAGTGCGATTTTGGAGAATTTGAGAACAAAAACTATAAAGAACTTTCAGACAATCCTCACTATCAGGAATGGATCGACAGCAACGGAACCCTTCCGTTTCCGGGAGGCGAGAGTAAGGAAGAATGCGCGGACAGGAATCTGAAAGGTTTTGATGAAGTGCTCAAAGCCTGTAGAGATGAAGGCATCACCGAGGCAGCACTGGTGGTCCATGGGGGCACGATCATGAATATCATGGAAGCGTATGCCCTTCCGAAGAAAGCTTTTTATGAGTGGCATGTCGGAAACGGCTGCGGCTATCTGGTCGAGCTGGAGCTTCAGGACTGGAATGACGCAGAACGACATTTTACTCAGGTCACTGCCACTGCAAATAAGTAATTGCAAGAGTAATCATGCTCTGTCTCCAGGCAATCCTTCTTTTTATGAGTAGTATGCATCGGTTTGGCGGATTGCTTTATTTTCCGATGCCCGATGGGATGATTATATTAAGGTATGAGCATCGATTTATCAGTTTACATTATTTTCCGATGTCAAATCTGTTTGGTATGTTAGGGTATTGGCATCGGATTTAACGATAACATGGTTTGCGATGCAGAAATTTATTACAGTACTGTTTTTTATAAGAAAAATATGGTAGAATCAGATAGACAGCGACGGAGCGAAAGCTTCGCCGCTTTTTCTGTATCCGGGATAAATGAGAAATTACTTTTGAATACAAAATTTTTTTGACAAACAAAAACATTTTGCGAATTATGGTTGAAATAAAATACAGAATATGATAGAGTATTAGTATAAAATATCTAAATCCTGTGGATGATAACAAACCTGTGTTGGAAAAAATTCACAAGACAAGGAGGAGATCTTTATGTTGATTGTTGGAAACGGAAGAATGATCACAAGGGACGCATCCTGTGCACTGCTTGAGAATGGTGCAGTTGCAATGGATGGTAACACCATAAAGATGGTGGGGGTAACTGATGAAGTAAAGAAAGCATATCCTGATGCAGAATTTATCGATGCACATGGCGGGATCATCATGCCGGCATTTATCAATGCGCATGAACATATCTACAGTGCATTTGCCAGAGGACTGAGCGTGAATGGATACCACCCACAGGGATTTCTGGATATTCTGGATGGCATGTGGTGGAACATTGACCGTCATCTGACTCTGGAGCAGACGAAGCTTTCTGCCTATGCAACTTACATCGATTCGATCAAGAACGGTGTGACAACAGTATTTGACCATCATGCAAGCTTTGGTCACATCACAGGTTCTCTGAATGCGATCGAGGAAGCTGCGAAGGATCTCGGTATCCGCACCTGTCTGTGCTATGAGATCTCAGACAGAGACGGCATGGACAAATCCCGGGAATCCGTGATGGAGAATGTAAACTTCATCAAACATGCGAAGCAGGACGACAGCGATATGCTGGCAGCAATGATGGGTATGCATGCATCTTTTACAATTTCAGATGAGACAATGGCACTGTGCCGGGAATTAAAGCCGGACGGAGTCGGCTATCACATCCATGTGGCTGAGGGGATCTATGATCTTCACCAGTGTCTCAAGGAACACAGCAAACGTATCGTAGACAGACTCTATGACTGGGATATCTTAGGTCCGAAGACTCTGCTTGGACACTGCATCTATATCAATGAGCATGAGATGGATCTGATCAAAGAGACAGATACCATGGTCGTACACAATCCGGAATCCAATATGGGAAATGCCTGCGGATGCCCTCCTACCATGGAGCTGGTACATAAGGGGATCCTGACAGGACTTGGAACGGATGGCTACACCCATGATATGATGGAATCCTGGAAGGTGGCAAACATCCTTCACAAACATCATCTCTGTGACCCGAATGCCGCATGGGGCGAAGTTCCACAGATGCTGTTTGAGGGAAATGCAAAGATCGCAAACCGTTACTTTAAGAAGGAACTCGGTGTACTTAAGGAAGGTGCAGCAGCAGATGTGATCGTTATTGATTATGATCCGCTGACTCCTATGAACGAGGGCAATATCAACAGCCATCTGCTGTTCGGCGTAAACGGTGCCATGGTGCAGACAACGATCTGTAACGGCAAAGTTCTCATGAAAGACCGTGAAGTGCTTGTATGTGATGAAGCCAAAGTCATGGCAGACTGCCGTCAGGCTGCAAAAGAACTTGCAGAGGATATCAACAGCTAAATGCTGACAATCACTATTTTTGTATTGGGAATTACAGGGAGAAATAAATTATGAGCGATATTATGAAGAGTATTCCATTTGGACAGTTAATGGAATGGATATTAGCAGAACACAAAGCAACAGGACAGGTCTTTGGAATCCAGAAAGCATATGTGGCTGATCCGGCCAGAACCGTAGAGATTTTTGGAAGAAAACTTGAAAATCCTGTCGGACCGGCAGCAGGTCCGCATACACAGCTTGCACAGAACCTTGTGGCAGCTTACTATGCAGGTGCGAGATTTTTTGAGTTAAAGACAGTACAGAAGATGGATGGACCGGAACTTTCCGCATGTATTCCGAAACCATGTATCGTGGCAGAGGATGAGGCATACAACTGCGAATGGTCTACAGAACTTTACGTTCCACAGGCAATGGGCGAATATATCAAGGGCTGGATGGCACTTCATGTGATCTCCAAAGAATTCGGACTTGGAAGCCCGGACGGATTCCAGTTCAACATGTCCTGCGGCTACAACCTGGAAGGAATCAAGGATAAGAAGATCGACGACTTTATCGAAGGACTCAAAGATGCCCGCGATACAGAAGTTTTCAAGGAATGTAAGACATGGCTTCTCGATCATGCAGATCTCTTTGAGCATGTGACAAAAGAAGATATTGAGGCAATTCCGTCAGAAATCTGTAATTCTATCACACTTTCTACCATGCACGGATGTCCTCCGCAGGAGATCGAAAATATTGTTATGTATCTCCTCAAAGAAAAACACATCAATACTTACGTAAAATGTAATCCGACACTTCTTGGTTATGAATTTGTCCGTAAAGCAATGGACGATCTGGGATATGACTACATGGCATTTACAGATTTCCATTTCAAGGATGATTTACAGTATGAGGATGCTGTTCCAATGCTGAAACGCCTCAAAGAAACAGCAGCACAGGAAGGCCTTTCCTTCGGAGTGAAACTGACCAATACCTTCCCGGTAGATATCAAACGCCAGGAACTTCCGGGTGAGGAGATGTATATGTCCGGTAAAGCCCTGTTCCCGCTTTCTATCACAGTGGCAGCACGTCTTGCAGAATCTTTTGACGGCGAGCTTCCAATGTCCTTTTCAGGCGGAGCTGACCAGAAGAATATCGATCAGATCGTGGGCTGCGGTATTTGGCCGGTCACAGTGGCAACTGTTCTTCTCAAACCGGGTGGATACAAATGGATGACCCGCATTGCAGAGAAAGCAGATGAGTGCGAAGTTGGAGAATGTGGCAAAGTCAAAGTAGAAGAAGTGAAGAAACTTGCAGAATCTGCTCTTGCTGATGCTCATTATCAGAAGAACACAAAGAAAGCAGCAGGAAAGAGAAACGAAGAGAAATCCCCGCTTCTTGACTGCCTTAAGAAGAAAGATGCTCCGAACAAAAAAGATTTCACAGCACACAAACGTGTATGCGGAAACTGTGCAGACGTATGTCCGAACCGTGCAAACGTCCTGATCGAAGTACCGGAGATGGAACTTCTGCAGATCCTTCATGTAGACTATATGTGTAACGAATGCGGCAACTGCCGTTCCTTCTGCCAGTATGCGGGAGCACCATATAAAGACAAATTTACTTTATTTGCAACAGAAGAAGACATGAAAGACAGCACAAACAATGGTTTCACCGTACTGGATACAGAAAGCAAAGAAGTAAAAGTACGTATTGGAGACAAAGAAGAAATCGTAAAAGCAGACCAGCTGTCCGGCATCCTCACAGAAGGACTGTCACAGCTTATCTGCACAGTAATCAATGACTATGCTTACCTGTTGATGTGATATCCATAAAACAGGAAAAGGAGAATCCACTATGGCAATATTTAAAGTAAATGGACAAAGTGTTCAGCCGGAGAAGAATCAGAAGCTTTTGAGATTCCTCCGTGACGAACTTCACCTGACATCCGTAAAGGACGGATGCAGTGAGGGCGCATGTGGAGCCTGTACAGTGATCATTGACGGAAAAACCTGCAAAGCATGTGTCCCGGATACAGATTCCCTTGACGGAAGAGAGATCATAACCGTAGAGGGACTGACAGAATGGGAACAGCAGGTATACACCTATGCATATGGAAAGGCTGGAGCAGTACAGTGTGGATTCTGCATTCCTGGAATGGTAATGTGTACGAAAGCACTTCTCGATGAAAATATGGAGCCTACAGACGACGAGATCCGATATGCGCTGCGCAATAACTACTGCCGCTGCACAGGATACGTAAAGATCATGGATGCCGTCCGTCTGGCAGCAAAGATATTAAAAGCAGGCGAAATTCCAGATGATGGTGACCCGAACTGGACACTTGGCAATCGCGTGGCAAGGATCGATGTAGAGGAGAAAGTCCTCGGATACGGTAAATATCCGGATGATTTTTACCTGGATGGCATGCTTTATGGAGTCGCTCTCCGAAGTAAATATGCACGTGCGAGAGTGCTTTCCATCGATACTTCCAAAGCAAAAGCACTTCCGGGTGTGGAAGCAGTTGTAACTGCAGAGGATATCCCAGGCGAGAACAAGATCGGTCATCTGAAGCATGATCAGTACACTCTGATCCCGGTCGGCTCTCTCGTACATTATCTCGGCGATGCGATCGCACTCGTAGCGGCAAAAGACCGTGAAACCGCAGAAAAAGCGATCAAACTTATCAAGGTAGAGTATGAGGCGCTTCCTCATGTACATACGATTGAGGAAGCAGCAGCGCCGGATGCACCGAAGGTTTTTGACGAGGAAGAAAACAATATCTGTGCACACAAACACATCAGCAGGGGAAATGCCGAGGAAGCGATCCGAAATTCCAAATATGTGATCTCGCATCATTTCGAGACGCCATGGACAGAGCATGCTTTCCTTGAGCCGGAATGTGCCGTTGCTTTTTATGATGAGGACGGAGACGTATTTATCTATTCCACAGACCAGTCAGCACACCAGACCCTGCATGAGTGTTCTCTGCTCCTTGGAACGGATAAGGTCAAGGTGCAGAATGCACTTGTAGGCGGCGGTTTTGGCGGTAAGGAGGATATGACAGTACAGCATCTTGCAGCTCTCCTTACTTATGTGACAAAGAAACCGGTCAAAGTCAAATTTACCAGAGCAGAGTCTCTCCTTGTCCATCCGAAGCGTCATCCGTTCTATATGGATATGACGATGGGCTGTGATGAAGATGGTAATATCATGGGCGTAAAAGCAAGCGTCACTTCGGATACAGGTGCTTTTGCCTCCCTTGGCGGCCCTGTCCTGGAACGTGCCTGCACCCATGCAGCAGGTCCGTACCATTACGAAAACTTTGAGATCGAGGGAACTGCTTACTATACAAACAATCCGCCGGCAGGAGCTTTCCGTGGATTTGGTGTAACGCAGACCTGTTTTGCGACAGAGACCCTGCTTAATATGATGGCAGATAAAGTCGGCATCACTCCATGGGAGATCCGCTACCGCAATGCGATCCGCCCGGGAGAAGTCCTTCCGAATGGCCAGATCGTAGATGATTCCACAGGCCTTGTGGAGACTCTGGAGGCGGTCAAGGAAGATTATGACGCAGCGATGGCGGCAGGAAAACCGGTCGGAATCGGCTGTGCGATGAAAAATGCCGGTGTTGGCGTTGGTATTCCGGATACAGGACGTGTGAAATTGATCGTGGAGGATGATGAGAAACTTCATATTTATTCCGGAGCTTCCTGTATCGGTCAGGGCCTTGGAACGGTTCTCGTACAGATGATCGTGACAAATACAGACATCAGACAGGAAGACATCGTATATGAGCGAAGCAATACCTGGATCTCACCGGATTCCGGAACGACTTCCGGTTCCAGACAGACGCTTGTTACCGGTGAAGCCTGCCGAAGAGCCTGCGAGAAACTGATGGAAGACCGAAGAGCCGGCAAGGAACTTAAGGATATGAAGGGGATCGTATACTACGGAGAGTACCTGGCAAAGACAGATCCTCTTGGTGCAAATGTGCCGAACCCGGTATCCCATGTTGCATACGGATATGCGACCCAGATGTGTGTCGTAGATCCAAAAACCGGTAAACTGGATCAGATCGTTGCCGCACACGATGTCGGCAAAGCGGTCAATCCACTGTCCTGCGAAGGTCAGATCGAGGGCGGTGTGGTCATGTCCATGGGTTACGCCCTGAGGGAGCAGTATCCGATCGATGAGAACTGCAAGCCGATACAGAAGTATGGTTCTCTCAGATTATTCCGTTCCCATGAAGTTCCAAAGATCAAAGCGATCGTTGTAGATAAACCGGGACTCAAAGTAGCCTGCGGAGCGATCGGTATCGGAGAGATCACATCGATCCCTACCGCACCGGCGATCGCAGATGCATATTTCCGCTATGACGGAATCCGCAGATACAGTCTCCCGCTTGTGAGCACACCATACGAAAGGAAGGGTTGATATGGCAGTCAAAAAGAAATTTCCATATAAGGCAGCCATTGTTTCCTGCAATGGTGGATGCAGGGCAGTCAAGGGGGGAGCAGGATGCAGTGAAGGCTGTATCGGCTGTGGAGCCTGTGTCGATGCATGTAAATTCGGCGCGATTTCCCTCAATGAATACGGAGTGGCAGAAGTCGACGAATCCAAATGCATTGCCTGCCAAAAATGTACCAAAGTCTGTCCGCAGGAGATCATTCATATTCATGAATGCGCGAATTATATCGTGGTCAAATGCTCCAATAAGAGCAAAGGTGCAGCGGCGAAGAAACAGTGCGAAGCAAGCTGTATCGGCTGCGGGATCTGCGAGAAGACCTGTACTGCAGGTGCTGTTAAAGTAACAGATAACTGTGCAGTGATCGATGAGGATGCCTGCTTAAGCTGCGGCATGTGTTCCGTCAAATGCCCGCGCCATGTGATCCATGACCTGCGAGGTATCTTTACACCTGTAAGATAAAGAAAGTAATAAAAGATAGACTAAAAATTCAGAAAATTCAACAGAAAAGATTGCAACTATGCAGTAAAATATGTTACACTATGGGTACGCAAAAAGAACTGAATACCTGAAGTGGAAAATAGCATGGTTCGGAGCCGGACGTAAGTTCAGAGGGGAACAGAGAAGTTTCTTGGGACTTGATCCGGCTCTTTTTATCAGAGAATTTTTCAGAAAATAAGTGCAGGTATTCCAAAGTTTACAATAAAAACAGGCAGGTGAGAGGTTATGATAGGAAAAAGCGTTCCGCGTGTAGACGCATATGAAAAGGTAACCGGAAGAGCCAAATTTACAGAGGATCTGATACCGCCGAGATGTCTGGTCGCCAAAGTGTTGCATGCATCGATCGGAAATGGTATCGTGACATCCATCGACACAAGTGAAGCAGAAGCGCTGGAAGGGGTTGTCAAAGTTGTGACTTTTAAGGATGTGCCGGAGCACTGTTATCCGACACCGGGACATCCATGGTCAGTAGAACCGGCACACCAGGATGTGGCAGACCGGAATCTTCTTACGGGACGTGTCCGTTATTATGGTGATGATATTGCGGCAGTTGTCGCAGAGGACGAGATCACGGCAGCCAGGGCACTGAAACTGATCAAAGTGGAATATGAGGAATATCCGGTTGAGATCCATCCACGTAAATCCATGCAGGGAAGCCATCCGCCGATCCATTTCGACAAGAAGGACAATGTTCTGGCACGCTCCAATTATTTTATCGGAGATGTCGATAAAGGTATGGAAGAATCAGAGACAGTTGTCCGGGGAACGTATAAGACCCCGATCGTCCAGCACTGTCATATCGAGAATCCAATTTCCTATGCTTACATGGAAAAGGGCAGGATCGTAGTAGTGACTTCCACACAGATCCCGCATATCGTCCGCCGTGTCATCGGCCAGGCACTGGGAATCCCGTGGGGCAATGTACGTGTCATCAAGCCGTATATCGGCGGAGGTTTCGGAAATAAGCAGGACGTTCTCTATGAACCGCTGAATGCCTTTCTGACCACGCAGGTTGGCGGCAGACCAGTCAAACTGGATATCAGCAGAGAAGAAACTTTCTGCAACACCAGGACCCGTCATTCGATCGAATTCGACCTTGCAGCAGGCGTGGACAAAGACGGTAAACTGCTTGCCAAGGATATGCATTCCTATTCCAACCAGGGAGCTTATGCCTCCCATGGACACGCGATCGCGGCGAACGGTCTGACTTCCTGGCGTTTACAGTATGCCTGTCCAAATATCCGGGGAGAAGCGTATACAGTTTATACCAACACCCCGGTCGGCGGCGCGATGCGAGGTTATGGGATCCCGCAGGTATGTTTCGCGATAGAAAGCTTCATGGATGATGTGGCAGCTGCGATCCATATGGATCCACTTGAATTCCGAAGAAAAAATCTGATCCAGGGATACTATGCAGACGTTTATCTGAAACCGATCGCGGCAAACTCAAACGGTATTTTTGAATGCCTCAAAAAAGGTGCAGATTACATCCACTGGGATGAGAAACGTAAGGAATATGCAAACCAGACCGGAGATGTACGAAGGGGAGTCGGTATGGCACTGTTTTCTTATAAAACAGGCGTATGGCCGATTTCTCTGGAGATCTCAGGAGCAAGGCTTTCCCTGAATCAGGATGGAAGCGTGCAGCTTACCCTTGGCGCGACAGAGATCGGCCAGGGTGCAGACACTGTATTTTCGCAGATGGTGGCAGAGACACTTCACACAGATATGGAACATGTACATATCATGTCCACACAGGATACGGATATTTCGCCATTTGATACGGGAGCTTATGCATCGAGACAGTCTTTCGTTACAGGAACGGCAGTCCGTCATTGTGCGGAGATCCTGCGTGACAAGATCCTTGCCTATGCCAAGACACTGCTTCCGGAGATCGACACCACGGAACTTGAACTTCGGGACAACTGGATCTGGGCAGGCAAAGAGCGGGCGATCTCACTTGCAGCTCTTGCCGAGGAGAGCTATTACAGTCTCACCAATTCTTCTGTACTGACAGCAGAAGTTTCCGAGCAGGTGAAAAAAAATACGATCGCGACCGGCTGCTGTTTTGCAGAAGTCGAAGTAGATATGAAGCTTGGAAAGATCAAAGTCCTCCATATCATCAATGAGCATGACAGCGGCAAATTATTGAATCCGCAGCTTGCAGAGATGCAGGTACATGGAGGCATATCCATGGGTATGGGCTATGGTATCAGTGAGCAGCTCATTCTCGATGAGAAGACAGGACGGCCGCTGAATGGAAATCTCCTGGACTATAAACTGATGACCATGCTCGATACACCGGAACTCAAGGCAGATTTTGTCGAACTTGATGATCCGATCGGACCATATGGAAATAAGGCACTGGGTGAGCCGCCTGCGATCCCGTGTGCACCGGCGATCCGAAATGCCGTCCTGCATGCAACAGGAGTTGCTTTTAACGAAAATCCACTGACACCGCAGAGACTGGTCGATGGTTTCCAAAAAGCGGGACTGATCTGAAAGGGGGAAGACATCATGTATGACATTGAAAATTATTATAATGCAAAAACCGTTTCAGAAGCAGTGGAGCTTCTTACGGAACATCCGGACGCAAGGATCATTTCCGGGGGAAGTGATGTCCTGATCAAGATCCGTGAGGGAAGGATGGCAGGCACTTCGCTGGTGTCGATCCGTGACATCGAAGAACTTAAGGGAATTGAGAAAAAAGATTCCGGGGATATTTATATAGGGGCAGGAACGGTGTTTTCACATATCACAGCAGATCCGATCATTCAGGAGTGTGTTCCTGTGCTTGGGGAGGCGGTAGACCAGGTTGGTGGACCGCAGATCCGAAATATCGGAACGATTGGTGGAAATATCTGCAACGGTGCAGTCAGTGCCGACAGTGTGCCGACGGTTTTTTCCTATAATTCACTTCTGCATATTGCAAATGCAGAGGGCGGCAGAGTGGTTCCGGTCAGGGAGTTCTATCTTGGTCCGGGACGTGTGGCTCTTAAGCAGGGAGAAGTGCTGATGCATGTTGTGATCCCGCGTGCCGAATATGAAGGGTATCATGGACATTACATCAAATATTCCATGCGAAATGCCATGGATATCGCAACGCTGAGCTGCAGTGTAGTCAGCAAAGTGAACCCGGAAACAAAGATCCTGGAGGATGTACGTATCACATTTGGTGTAGCTGCACCGGTACCGTACCGTTGCGTGGAGACAGAAGAACTTCTGAAGGGACGGAAACTTGGAGAAGAGCTGTACCGGAAACTTGAGGACAGCATCCGAAGTGAGATCCATCCGCGAGATTCCTGGAGAGCTTCGAAGGCTTTTCGTCTGCAGATCGGCGGAGAGATCGCCCGCAGGGCACTGATCCGGACTGTGGAACTTGCCGGTGTGCCGGCCGACAGTGTCAGTGGAGGTGAAATGGCATGAAGAGACAGAAAGTACTCGTACAGTGTATTGTAAACGGAGAAGAAGTTGCGGAGTATGTAGACCCGAGAGAATCGCTTCTGGATATGCTGCGTAATCATCTTGGTCTTACTTCCGTCAAAAAAGGCTGTGAAGTAGGCGAATGCGGTGCCTGTACCGTCATCATAGACGGAGAAACGATAGATTCCTGCATCTATCTTGCTGTCTGGGCAGAGGGCAAAAACATTCGCACCCTCGAAGGTCTGGAAAAAGACGGGCAGATCACAAGAATCCAGGAAGCGTTTATTGAAGAAGGTGCAGTTCAGTGCGGTTTTTGTACACCGGGATTTATCATGTCTGCGACTGTCCTTCTGGAGCAGGGCAAAGAACTCACCAGAGATGAGATCCGCAAAAAAATGTCCGGAAATCTCTGCCGCTGCACCGGATATCAGAATATCGTCAATGCGGTAGATAAAGTCATGCATGAAAATGCAGAAAGCAGCAGAAAGGAATAAAAGTAACATGGAACACAAGACAAAACTGATCGTTCGCGGAGGAGGAGATCTTGCCAGCGGGGTGATCCATCGATTATATCGATGCGGCTATCAGGTACTGGTACTGGAATGTAAGAGACCAAGCGCGATACGAAGAGAAGTTTCTTTTGGAGAGGCAGTCTACGATGGAACTTCCTGCGTTGAGGGAGTGACAGGAAGGCTGATCACGAAGGTCAGTGAATGCCAGAAAGTCTGGGAGAATGGAGAGCTTCCGATCCTTGTCGATGAGAGCGGGGAAGCGGTGAAAGAGTTGAAACCGGATGCGCTGATCGATGCGATCCTTGCAAAGAGAAATCTTGGAACAACGAGGGACATGGCACCTCTCACTGTCGCGCTGGGACCTGGCTTTGAAGCCGGAAAGGACGTAGATTTTGTCATAGAAACGCAGAGAGGGCATGACCTTGCAAGGATCATCTCCAAAGGGCCGGCAACGCCAAATACAGGAGTTCCGGGCATCATTGCCGGATACGGCAAAGAACGAGTGATCCATTCCCCGGCGGCAGGGATCATGCATAACCGCTCCAGGATCGGAGATATTGTAGAAAAAGATCAGATCATAGCGATGGTCGATGAGATGCCGGTCTATGCATCTCTGACCGGTGTTCTCAGAGGAATCATCCGCGATGGCTACAAAGTGCCGAAGGGAATGAAGCTCGCAGACATCGATCCACGTAAAGAGCAGAAGAAAAACTGTAATACTATCTCGGACAAAGCCCGCTGCATCGCCGGAAGTGTCGTGGAAGTCCTGATGGCGAACGGAGTGCTGCCGTGATGAAAAAGATACTTCTGGAAGTACTGGCGGTCAATACAGAAAAAATATCCACGATCGCTGTAGTTGGCGGCGGCGGCAAGACCAGCCTGATCTTTCGGCTGATGGAAAGCTTTGTTTCTATTGGAAAAAAAGTGATCGTGACAACGACCACACACATGGCATATGAGCCAGAGCGGCCGTTTGTGGAGGACGGAGATATTGACGGAGTTCGGAAGAATCTGCAGAGATATCACTATACGGTAGCAGCCAGTCTTGACCGCGCGACGGAGAAGATTGGCTGTCTTTCCGAGGAGAAATTAGAGGAACTGAGAGGACTTGCAGATGTACTTTTGATTGAAGCAGATGGTGCAAAACGCCTGCCACTCAAAGTACCGGGAGAGCGGGAACCAGTGATTCCGGAGTTTGCGGAGATGGTTATCGGAGTTGCTGGTGTGGATGCTCTCGGAGAGCCAATCCAGAAGACCTGCCACAGACCGGAGAAAGTTGCGGATTTCCTTGGAAAAGGGATGGAAGAAGTGGTTACAGAGGATGATATCGTGAAGATTGCTGTTTCCGCGGAGGCATTAAGGAAATGCGTGGATGGACGCGAGTATTGTGTTCTGTTAAATAAAGCAGACATCCGGGGGAAAGCCGAGGCAGCAGAGAGAATCGCAGGAAAACTGGAAGAGCAGGGAGTTCATGCGGTCTGGGGGAGTTTACAGAAGCAAAATTATAATAGTATCTGTAATTGTATTGATAGGACAGAAGAAAAAGCAGAAGTGTGGATGAATAAGTTGCAGGAGCCGCAAAATAAAGGTAGCCAGGCACAGGAAAAGCCCACATTCATCATGCTGGCAGCAGGAAACAGCCGCCGTTTCGGCTCCAACAAGCTGCTGTACGAAATCGGCGGAGTGCCGATGTATCTGCGTACATTGCACAAGCTTCAAAAGGCAGCGTCAGAACTCGGAAACTGCGAGATCATAGTCGTCACCCAGTACGAAGAAATAGCTTCCAAAGCACAAGAATCAGGAGTCCGGGTCCTGATCAATTCACACCCGGAACGTGGCATTTCCTCATCCATGCAGATCGGCCTAGCCGCTGCAAAAGAATCGGCCGCCTGCCTTTTTATCGTATCCGACCAGCCCTGGCTCACCACAGAGACCATCGTCAATCTGGTGCACAAATTTCAATCAGAACACAAAGGCATGGCATGCACCCTCCTTAACGACAAAACCGGAAACCCCTGCATCTTCTCCCGGAAATATTACCAGGAACTACAGGAGATCACCGGCGACAAAGGTGGAAAACAGATCATAAACAGACATCCCGAGGATGTGGCATATCTTGAGATCGAAGATGCGAAGGAGCTTGTGGATGTGGATACGCTGTATAATGATGGCAGACAATGAAGAAGGAGCCGATTTCCATAGAGAGGGATTTCGACTCCTTTATTATATGTTATGTTAGCATTGCTATGATTTTTCTGACTGATGCTTCGCAAGATAATCTGAAAATGATCTATATCCAAGTTTCCTTTTTCTGGCAAGCATATTAGCCCAGATAGTATTTCCCTGTGCTTCGTTGATGTACCCTGCATCAAATGCCATTTTCATAATGTCGCCTGTTGTAAGATGAGAAAGACCATATTCTGTAACATAAGCAGATATATCTCTCAAATTATTGCTGGCAAGTATGCCTTGTTTCTCTTTTGCAAGTGAAATGGAAGCAGCTTCTCCGCGACCGATGATTTTGTGTCCGGGGTCTGGATGACTTGTAAGCTTTCGGTAAAGTTCATATGTATCAGTACCCACCATAATGGACTCGATTGTTGCATTCCCTGCCTGGAGCATTAAATCGACTTGCGCCTTTAATCCTTTAACACGATTTACACCAGGATGAGACAACTCATCATATACTTCTTTGGGAATAACAATTCTTCCAGGAAACAGCTTGGAAAGAATGCTTTCATTATTTACCCAAAGAAATGCAGAAATGCAATCTGTATCAAAGAAAAGTGGCTCAGTCAATCAATTCACCACCTTCCTCGGTGCCATATACGAGATCATCTCTGAAAGCAGTGAGCAATAATTCTTCATATTTTCCATATGAAACAATATCACGATTTAATAACTGGTCAGCCTGGTTAATATAATGACCATAGGTGCGATATTGTTTTTCTTCAGGTAATGGACGATACAAATCAGAACTATAGCCCATTGCCTCTGCCTGTCGTCTGACACTGATATTTAACAAAGCATCAAGTTCCTCTCGGTTTATATAGCCACAATTATTTAACTGATACACGGCGGTCTGATGGCTGACTCCGAAATACTGCTCAATGCGGATAATATCCTGAAGAGTAATTTTGCCTCCGTGCTTTGAAATAAGTTTATCTGCTTTGTCAGCTAATGCTGCACGAGGCATTAAAAAATATGCAGCAAAAGCATCGGCCATTTTTTCTGTTTCATTGCCTGTACCGATTGACTTGGCACAAACAGATTTCATATTATTATCATAAAACAAATGGTAAAATTCGTGAGCAAGTGAGAAACGCTGCCGTCCTAATGTCATTGATGAATTTAATGCTATGGTGCATCTTTCCTCAGTCCCTTTGATACACATTCCACTGATCTTATTACCCAGAGGATAATAGACAATGGTTAATGTTTCGATTCCTTGTGCTAATGAGAAAATGTCGATCGGAGAGTTATTGTCCTCTCCAAATTGCTTTCTTAAACGTTCGGCTTTTGTCATTAAATCTGCATAATCAATCATAAGCGTTATCCTTTCAATAATTCTGCCATATACTCGGAGTTAAGTGCAATACGGTTAATAGCACTGATTGCTTCCAGATCTTCAGCAGACAAATCGCTTGCCCTGAATGCAAATGAAAGGCTTGATGTTTCAATAGTGTTGCTTTCGATAGCATCAATTGAGATACCGAACAGACATGCAAGTTTCTCCAACATATCGGTCGATAAACTTCTTTCGCCTTTTTCGACTTTTGAAATCAAGCTTTGATCTACATTGAGGAAACGGGCAATAGTAGACTGGCTAAATCCCATATTATCTCTAAGTATTTTAATATTATTTCCGATGATGTTTGCCATGTTCATGTTCCTCCTTCTTATTATTGTTCGTTTATATTATTATATTATGAATTTGTCATAATATCAACACAAATAATAAGAGAAAATATGACGAATTACAGAGATATAACTGGCAAATAGTTGTTTCCTATAACGGCAAAATAGAATGAATAAATTTGAATATTCATGGATTTGTTGCCGATAATGTGGTATCATATAATATGATTAAGGAAAATTTTGATTTTATGGGAGGATAGTAATGTCATATCTTTCAGTTGCTGAGACTGCAAAAAAGTGGAATATCTCTGAACGTAGCGTAAGAAACTATTGTGCTCATGGACGTGTACCAGGCGCATTTCTTACTGGTAAGACCTGGAATATCCCCGAAAATGCAGAAAAACCAGAGCGATCTAACAAGAAAAAAGAAAAACCAATCATTTTGTTAGATATCCTGCAGGAGCAGAAAGTCAGCAAATACTCTGGTGGTATTTACCATAAAACACAGATTGATCTGACATATAATTCTAACCACATCGAAGGAAGTCGTCTGACCCATACTCAGACTCGCTGTATATTCGAAACGAACACTATTGGTGTTGAAAAAGAAGTTCTCAACGTAGATGATATAATTGAAACTGCAAATCATTTTCGCTGCATTGATCTGATCATTGACCATGCAAAAGCAACACTGACAGAAAAATTTATCAAGGAACTACACCTTATTTTGAAAAACAGCACCAGCGATTCCAGAAAAGAATGGTTTGCTGTAGGCGATTATAAAAGACTGCCGAATGAAATAGGTGGCATGGAAACTGCTTTACCAGAAGAGGTTGCTGACAAAATGAAAGCATTGCTGGCAGAATACAACAGTAAAGAGGAGAAGACTTTCGAGGATATTCTGGGTTTTCATGTAAGATTTGAACGGATTCATCCTTTCCAGAATGGAAATGGTCGTATAGGACGATTAATTATGTTCAAAGAATGCCTGAAATACAATATTGTTCCGTTCATTATTGAAGATAACCTGAAATTGTTCTATTATCAAGGCTTAAAAGAATGGAACAATGAAAAAGGCTATCTGACAGACATTTGTTTGACTGTACAGGACAGGTATAAGGCGTATTTGGAGTATTTTAGAATTGTTTATTAAAGAAGCAGGAGTGAATTCATGTTTTATAAAATGATAGAAAATAAGTGCACTCAATGGTATGAATCGGATCAGTGTACTGTTAAAAATTTGATTGAATATATAAAAAAACAGGGCAGATGCGAGACGCTCAGATAGAGGCAATTAAAGTATATTTGTTTCTCAAAATTGCTTGTGAGAGCAAACCATTGATGTAGTTATTTCGTCAGGGATTTTTTAATTCTATTGACGTAACTATTCAGTACCCCGTTAAGTACATCTTGATTTTTCGGCAAAACAGAGAAAATAAAATATCGTAGGTGCAGTCAGCATCAAACGCACCCATGAGATTCTTTCCGGAGTATTTAACATTCCAATTGCAACAGGAACGATCAGCAGCATGGTAAAAAGATGCGCTGACAGTCTGAGTGAAACAGTAGGTAAGATCAAGGATAAAATGATTGGTTCCGCACTTG